>JACAFF010000039.1 GCA_013388455.1 Nitrospirota bacterium | reverse complement strand
TACTTCAGTTAGGCACATGCACAAGCCTTACACCAACAATCTCTCAAGGTGGAAGCTGCACTGTTACAGTAACCTTTTCTCCGACATCAGAAGGGTCAAAAACTGCAACATTACAGATAGCTTCTAATGATACTGACACACCAACACTTAATGTATCACTGAGCGGAATAGGTGGTACTCAGGCTGCTAATCTGCCAGACCTCACAGGGACCTGGTCATCAATGACCCAGACATGCAAGGAGACGAGCTCCGGCGCCAAATGCAAAATCATCGGGACACTGAATATACAGAATACAGGCAACGAAACAGCCTCTTCCTCTGCCCTCCGATTCTATCTGTCGAATGATGCTGTATATGATGCAGACGATATCTTACTGAAGGAATCATCCACAGGGAAGGTCAAAGCCGGGATGAGCAAAGACAAAAAACTCAAATACAAATTACCCATCGGCGAGACCGCCTCAGGACAATATGTGATTGCTGTGATTGACGCAGACAATACAATAACAGAGAGCAATGAAACAAATAATGCAGTCACTTACGGCCCGTTTGAGTAATTTTTACTACGCGCTTTATCTTTGAAAATTTATACATAAAGAGCAGATAAATGCATCTGCTCTTTATGTCATTGGAATCATAAATTGTGGAGGCTATGGATCTCTAAGAAAACTTGTCTATAAGTGCAATAAGGGCATCAGCCTCTTTAAAACCCGGCACAAGCGTCCCGTTTGGCATGATTATAGCTGGTGTACCGGAGATACCTACACTCTCACCCAGTTTCAAATTCTCATCCAGAACTTTGGTTTCACATGTTGCTTTCGGCAACTCCTTTTTTGCAAAGGCATCATCAAGAAGAGCAAGAGATTTTTCACAGACAATAGCCTTAGCTTTTTCATATGCTCCTTTATGCATTGGTAATGGAAACATTTTTATGTAAAATGCTATATCCTTTCTCTTTTCTATAACCTTCTTCATCTCCTGATGAAGTTTCGAACAGAATGGACAATCAGGATCGGTAAAAACGATTACTCTGTGCTTAGCATCCTTTTCACCCATTACAAGAGCATCATCAAGTGGAATTTTCGAAATATCCACTTTATTAATCTCAAGAAGCCTCTCCTGTGTAAGATTTGTTTTTGTTTTTACATTTAATATAGAACCTGAAATTAAAAGATTTTTAGAGAAGTCAATATAAACTACCCCTTTCTGCCCTCCTCGTTCAACTGATACTTCCCATAATCCTTTAATCGCTGCATTCCTAATCTCCAGAATTCTGATATCGGGAATGATTTCTTTAAGCAAATTCGTTGCTTCTTCATTAGTTATCTGATGACATTTAATGCATTCATGGTCAACTCTTTCTGTACTGTAAATTTCTTTACAAATAAAGAAAGTTGAAAGAGAAAAGAGAATTAAAATAATTAAAATATATTTACGCATGGTCAAGTATAACATACAATAATTTTATTTTGGAAAATTTTTAAATTTCTTTCAATTTCTCTGCCTGGTAATGAGTAATAAGGCTGTCAATGATTTCATCAATATCACCTTCAAGGACTTTATCAAGCTTATGGAGAGTCAATCCAATTCTATGGTCAGTCACACGATTCTGAGGAAAATTGTATGTTCTTATCTTTTCACTTCTATCACCGCTTCCTACCTGTGATTTTCTTTCCATAGACCTCTCTTTTTCCAGCTTCTCCATCTCAATATCATATAGCCGAGACCGGAGAACCTTCATTGCCTTTTCCTTATTTTTGATTTGTGATCGTTCATCCTGACATTGCACAATAAGACCTGTTGGTACATGAACAATTCTGACAGCAGAATATGTTGTGTTCACTCCCTGACCACCAGGACCAGAAGAGCAAAAAGTATCTATTCTGAGATCTTTCTCATCTATTTTAATATCTACCTCTTCAGCCTCTGGAAGAACAGCAACAGTTGCAGCAGATGTATGAATTCTGCCTGATGCTTCGGTAACCGGCACACGCTGGACCCTGTGAACACCGCTTTCATATTTAAGCCTGCTGTATGCATTTTTCCCCTGTATTGATGCAATCACCTCTTTTATTCCTCCGAGTCCTGTAGAATTTAAATTTATCATCTCGATCTTCCATCTCTTCTGCTCAGCATATTTTATATACATTTTGAAAAGATTAGCAGCAAACAGAGCTGCCTCTTCTCCTCCTGTTCCTGCCCTGATTTCAAGTATAACGTTCTTTTCATCCCTCGGATCTCTGGGCAGAAGCATAGTCTTAAGATCTGCTTCAATCTTTAGTTTTTTTTCTTTCAAACTGTTGATTTCTTCATGTGCAAGTTCACGGATATCACCGTCTCCACCTTTAAGAATTTCTTCCGTATCTTCAATATCCACTAAAATCTTTTTATATTCCTGGATTTTTTCAATAAGTGGCTGGAGATCTGCTTGTTCTTTCGAAAATTTTTGAATCTCGGATGGATTCGCAAGTACCTGCGGATCTGTAAGAAGTCTTGTAAGTTCATCATATTTATTTTCGATCATCTTTAATTTATCAAGCATTTATTTCCTCTATTTTTAAAACTTCTTCAAGAGCTCTGATCGCTACTTCTATCTGTTCATTATCAGGCTCTCTGGTTGTCAATTTCTGTAATAAAAGACCAGGTTGTATCATCATATGGATGATCATGTTATTTTTCATTCTGAATGAGATTTTTAAGAATTCATATGAAATACCTGCAATCAAAGGAATAAGTATAATTCTTGATAAAAATTTATAAAAAAAAGACCATTCCTGAGGAATAAAAGAGAATGTAAAGATACTGATAACCATAACGATGAGCAGAAAACTTGTGCCACAACGTGGATGAAGTGGGCTGTTATTTTTGATATTATTCACTGTTAAATCCTTGCCCTCTTCATAAGCATGAATTACCTTATGCTCAGCACCATGATACTCAAAAATACGCCGCATTTCTTTCCATATGCCGATCGAAACTATATATAGAAGGAAGAAAATTATTCTGATTATGCCATCTACAACATTGAAAACAAGAGAACTTCTGGCAACTGGGATAAAAATAATCCCTAAAAGCTTTGTAACATAAAGAGGTAGCAATATGAAGAGAACAACACCAAGCAAAATTGATACTCCTATAGTCAAAACTATAGATAGAGGATTAAGTGTCTTTCCTTCACCCTCCTCATATGCTTTGCTTGCAGAAAATTCTAAAGCTTTAATACCAATAAAAAGGGCTTGAAAAAGTGCAATAAATCCACGAATGATGGGTAATTTAAAAATCTTTGGTAATTTTGAAAGCTGTTCCCTTTTAATAAAAATTTCTCCATTAGGACCTCTAACAGCAACAGTCCATCCTTTCAATCCCTTCATCATAACACCTTCTATAACTGCTTGCCCACCTATATTTTTCATGTGAAATTTTTGCATCAACATCTGAATATCCAAAAAAAAGCCGTTAGCCATAAGGACCTGACCAACGACTTTTTAAAGTTTGTCTATCTACTTCTCAGAAGCAGATTGTGATCGTGAGTATTTCTTTTTAAACTTCTCCACCCTTCCCTCGGCATCTACAATTTTCTGTTTACCGGTAAAGAAAGGATGACATTTTGAACAAATATCTACTCGAATATTTTGCTTCGTAGACCTTGTTATGAATGTTTCACCACAAGCACAAACAACTTTAGCCTCAACATAAGATGGGTGAATTCCTTCCTTCAATTTAACCTCCTTTATTATAAATATATATTATATCTAATCAGTTTATTTTTAGCAATAGCCATTATCTCTCGTGTCAGGCGATAGGAAATATTTTTAAGTATCTTCTATCAATAATTTGGCATATTTTGTTTGCAAAATGTATTTAGCCTTTTCAATGTCCTGTCTTATCTGTTCCTCCAGACTATCCACATCAGGGAAACACCTCTCGCTGCGAATCCTATCTATGAAATATATACGTATCTTTTCTTTTAGAATATTTCCGGAAAAATTCAATATATGCACCTCATAACTTCTTTGACCATTTCCAAATGTTGGATTTTTTCCAATATTTGCAACACCTTCATATATTTTTCCTTTAAGTCCAACTCTTACTGCGTAAACACCTTCCCTTGGTGTAATCTCAACCGGTGTTGTAATATTGGCTGTTGGTATATGCATCAAGCTGCTGCCCCTTCCTTTACCCTTTATGACAGTTCCCTCTACAGAGTAAGCTCTTCCAAGAAATTTGGAAGTTTCAAGTACAGCACCTCTAATCAAAAGATTTCTGATTGTACTGCTACTAACAACCAAATTGTTCCTCTTTACACTTCTTATGACTTTTACTGAAAAACCATATTTTTTCCCTCGCCTTCTAAGTAACTCAATAGTGCCCTTTCTATTTTTACCAAAGGTATAATTCGATCCTACAATAACTTCTTTTGCTCCAATCCTTTCGAGTAAAATACGATTAATAAACTCATCAGGTAATAGATTGGCAAATTCTCTATTAAAAGTTATGCAGAAAAGGACATCTATCCCCGCTTTCTCTATCAGCCTCACCTTTTCATCAAAGGTCATCAACAATTTTAGATCCCTTTCAGGTGCTAAAACTTTTATAGGATGAGGATCGAATGTCATAACTATTGAAGTTCCTTTTATTTCTTTGGCCCTCTCAACAACGGTTGATAATATTTTCTGGTGTCCGAGATGAAGTCCATCGAAGTTTCCAATAGTTAGAATTGTATTTGGATATCGTAATTTGAAATTCTCAAGTCCTCTGATGATATTCATTCTTAACCTCTTTCATAAGTTTTTCATAAATTATCTTTATCTGTGCTTTAGTATTTTGTATTGCACCATTGTTGTCTATCAGATAATCAGCTTTTTCTATTTTTAATTCAATAGGAATTTGAGACCTCAACCTCATCAATGCTCTTTCACGATTTATACCTTGATTTTCAAGGCGTTTAATGGCAACATTCTCTTTTGTATGGATCACTATGGTTTGATCGAACCTGTCCTGATATCCTCTCTCAAAAAGTAATGGTATTTCTATAATTGCGATTTGATATTTATTTTTTCTTTTTTTTAAATATCTTTCTATTTCATCAAAAACCACTGGATGCAGAATATCCTCGAGGTATCGCCTCATGGTATCATCAGTAAAAACAAGATCTGCAATCTTTTCCCTGTTCAGACTTCCATCATCATTAAATACCTCTTTCCCAAAAACTGATCGTATTTTTTTGAGTATTAATTTTCTTGTAAGTAGTCTCTTCACTATCTTATCAGTATCAACAGTTAAAGCTCCAAGCTTCTTAAATATTGGAAGGACCGTACTCTTTCCCATACCATAGTTCCCTGTAAGCCCGATAACAAGCATAAGGTGTATTATACACAAATCAAATACATCATATTTTAAAAAATATTTTATTTGTTAATTGTAGCCTGCCTAAGTAAGTCCGCTATCTGAGTATTTAAAAAAGCATATTCTAAAGCTGTTTTTCCGACATTGTTTTTTATGTTAATATCAGCGCCTTCTTCTATAAGAAATTTTACTGACCCAATCTGATCATTTAAGGCTGCAAGCATTAAAGCTGTTTCTCCGTCATTATTCCTGGCATTGATATCAGCCTTGTTTTTAATAAGAATTTTAAGGACTTCTGTGTTTCCAATTGATGCAGTATACATCGTTGCAGTATATCCATAAATATTTTTTGCATTTACATCTGCACCTTTTTGTATTAAGAATTTAAGCATCTCTATGTTACCGGTTACTGCAGCTACCATTAATGCTGTATCACCACTTGGTCCTCCTGCATTTATATTCATACCAGCTTTTAAAAATAATTCAGTCATGTCTTTATATCCAGCTCCAACTATATTATGAAAAGATTCAACAGAGTAAGCTATTCCTCTTCGTTCCAATTCTCGTTTATAAGTTTCTTTTGTATTGCATCCAAAAAGTATGCATACACCAGTTACTAATAATAAGGGGAATACAAGACCATTTCTTAAAATCATCCTTACGTTTATCATAACTACCTCTTTATGATTTACTAACTGTATACGATTTTATATTAATACTAACTAATTTTTCATTTTAACAGAGTTGAATCCTTAATTTGTAGAATTAACTTAAAATAAATACCAGCTAAATTTTCTTCAAAATAGAGATAAAAGTGAAAAAAATTAAGTGCGGATATAGCTTGTTGAGACAATAGAAAAAGATATATATTCTCACAAGAGACTTTTACTTGAAAAATAAATATATGAACTTTCTTGACAAAGGAGAAATAGCTATGATAAGAAAATTGAATTGTATAAACTTTAAAGGAGGAATAGATGAATCCAGATGATTTGAAATATCATAAAGAACACACATGGGTAAAAGTCACTGGTAAAAAAGCAACTATTGGAATTACTGATTATGCTCAACAATCTTTAGGAGATATAGTTTATATTGATCTTCCAGAAGTGGATATGGATGTTGAAGCAAATAGTGAGTTTGGAGAGATAGAATCTACTAAAACTACTTCTTCTCTTTTATCACCGGTAAGCGGGAGAGTCATCGATGTGAATGAAGAGCTTTCAGAATCTCCTGAAACCATTAATGAAGACCCTTATGGTAAAGGATGGATAGCAGTAATCAAACTTGATGATTTATCAGAGATTGATGACCTTATGGACTATTCAGAATATACGAAATATGTTGAAGAAGAAGCAAAATGAAATTAACTATTATCGGTGCAGGGCCTGGAGGGTATGTTGCTGCAATACGTGCTGCACAACTCGGAGCGAATGTTACTATTATAGAGGAGAAAGAGGTTGGTGGGACATGTCTCAACTTGGGCTGTGTTCCGACTAAATCATTTGTTGCATCAACAGATTTATTATCTAAAACACACAGGTTAGAAGAATATGGATTAGAACTTCACGGTAAGATTGTACCGAATTTATCTAAAATAATCGAAAGAAAAAATAAAATCGTCAACACACAAATAAATGGTATCAGAAATTTATTCAAAAGTTGGGGAATAACTCTTAAAAAAGGAAGCGGGATCCTCATTTCACCACAAAAAATTCGGATTAATTTTCCTGATGCTTCAGAAGAAACTATAGAAACTGAAAAAATAATTATTGCTACAGGGTCACGCCCATATGAATTACCAGATATCCCTTTTGATGGAAAGAAAATAATTTCGAGTAATGAAGCTCTGAATCTTTCCGAGATTCCTAAAAAACTTATAATTATTGGTGCTGGTATTATTGGTTGCGAATTTGCATGTATATATAAAGAACTTGGGGCAGAAGTATCAATTGTTGAGATGCTACCACGGGTTCTATCAACAGAAGATATCGATATATCAAATCTTTTTGCGAGAGAGCTTAAGAAAAAACGTATAAACCTTTATTTAAATACAAAAGCCGAAAAAATTGATTTGCTTAATGAATATGTCCATGTAATCCTTTCAAACGGCAAGAAAGAAGTCGCAGAAAAGGTACTTGTAGCCGTTGGTAGATCATTCAACAGCAATAATATAGGCATTGAACGAATAGGAGTAAATATTGGCAGCAGAGGTGAAATTATTGTAAATCAAAAGATGGAGACCAACATAGAAAATATATACGCAGTTGGTGATGTTATAGGCGAACCGATGTATGCACATGTTGCTTCAAAGGAAGGGATTGTTGCAGCAGAAAATATATCAGGTTTAAATAAAAATATAGATTACAGTGCTGTTCCATCAGCAATATATACGCATCCAGAGATAGCTTCAGTTGGAATCAGGGAGCAACAAACAGAGGAAAAAGGGATAAAAATCAATATTGGTTATTTTGAATTCAGAGCTATTGCTAAAGCACATACTATCCGAGAGATTGAAGGATTTGTTAAAATTATTTCTGAAAAGAAATCAGATAAAATATTAGGAGTTCATATTATAGGACCATATGCCACTGAACTCATTCATGAAGCAGTACTGGCTATAAACAAAGGACTTAAAACAAAAGATATAGCTGAAACTATACATGCACACCCTACTCTTTCAGAAGGACTGATGGAAGCTGCACAAGATGCTGATCATAAAGCTATACATATGAAAAAACAATGATTGAAAATAAAAGCCTGAATATAAGTGAACATACTTCGTTAGAATTCTGGAAAGAAAACTTCTTTGAGCTTTACGCCCTCCTGAGAGCACTCGACAGATTCTTCTCTATTGAAAATCATCCTATTTCACAGGATGATCTTTCGAACAGAAATTTTTACGAAGAGCTTACTGCGGCAAGAAATATAATTTTAAGGATACTTAATATCATAGAAACAGTCATTCCTGAAGCGAAAAGAAATTCTTATTGGTTTTTGAAATTTGCTGAATCAAAATTTCTTACTGATTATTCGAGAGATGTTCTAAAAGAAGAATTATATAAACAAGATACCTTTGAAAAAGGACTATACCTATTATATGATTCACTCATAAATATCAAAGGAATAATCACTGATATTCTTAGGTCAGATAAAGTATCCTATATAAGCTTTAAAAATATAGGAGAACTGATTGGCAGGCAGATAAGGGGAAGTTTATTTTTCAATCCTTTCAGAAAAAAAATTTATAAAGATTTTGACAGAATAGAAAATAAAAAAATATCAAAAATTGTCAAGTCCATACAGAACTCTGAAACTAAAAAATATATTTCAATGGTTTATCTCTCATTATTTCGGTTTCTGAAGTATTTAAGCCTTATCGATACAAAAAGTCAACATTCAATATCTATGGACTATTCCTCTGTATTATTAATTATGTTACGTTCTGAATTAAATACATTTCATAAATTTTTGAATAATATTCTGAATTTTATAAAAGACAAAAAACTGCAATCTATCCTACAATCAATTTCATATCAGTTTTCAATGGAGACTAAAAGGGTATATCTGCAGGAATTGAAGGAAATCTTTCGTAAAAAGGCCCCACAGCAATTCATAGGAAGGATTGAAAATAGTCATGGCATTCTGAAGAATCTAATAGAACAGTGTATCGTCCAGATTTCTCAAGCTTTGGATTCCTCAATTCAAGGTCAAGAAATATTTGAGAGTTTTTCTACCAAACTTGCTCAATCTCTAAAATTAAGGGAAGATATCTATGTTCTAAGGAGTTTATTATCACGTTTAGAATCCACTCAAAGTCTTTCAGGAGATTTTCCATTAATTCTTGAATCAACAAAAGATTTTATGCATTATTTTGAAAGCTTCACATTTAAATTGCTCAGATATGACGACTATGACGAATTTGCAAACTTTTTCCACGACTTTTTCTTATCGACTAATTTATCTGATAATAAAATGCTTGAAAAGATTCACAACTTTAAGATATTTTTAGAGGCAACACTTCAGCACATATCTAAAAGAGCTGAATTAATTGATAAGCCACTGGATATTCAAAGAGCTGAAGAATTATTAAACAAATATTTGCACAAATAGAAATAATTTTATAATGTATAGTGATGGCAACACCGATTAATCGTTTAAGAAAACAGGTAGCCTCTGAGAGAAAAAAGAAGAGGCTTGTCTTTTACACCATTATTTTCCTAAGTTTTCTTTATCTTTTTCTTAACTTATTTTTTGGAGACATGGGAATGCTTAGATATAAAGAATTATTGAAAAAGCAGAGTCAATTATCCGACGAGATAAAGAAAATCGAACTTGAAAATAAGGAATTCAGAACTCAAATTAAATTGTTTAAAGAAGATCCTTTTTATATAGAAAAATATGCCAGAGAGGAATATGGTTTAGCAAAACCGGATGAGTATATCTTCCAGTATGACCGATAAACCACTGTATATCTCCTTTCTGTGGCATATGCATCAACCATTTTACAAAGATCCACTTAGTGGAGTTTACAGACTTCCATGGGTACGCCTTCATGGCACTAAAGACTATCTTGATATGTTGGAAATACTCTGCGAATTTCAGGATATAAAACAAACATTTAATTTAACACCTTCCCTTCTCGAACAAATTAATGATTATATAGAAAATAAGGCTGTAGACAATTTTCTAATATTGACACAGAAAAAGGCATCTGAACTCGACGATAACGAAAAGTTATTTATACTTGAGAACTTTTTTCTTGCACATTGGGAAAACATGATAAAACCATTTCCAAGGTATTATGAATTACTTACAAAGAGAGGATTTCATCCATCAAAGAATGATCTCATCAGTATTGCAAGATATTTTAATAACAACGATTTTCTTGATCTTCAGGTGCTTTTCAATTTATGCTGGATAGACCCTCTTTTCAGGGGAAAAGACGAATTTTTTTCAATGCTCATTGAGAAAGGAAGAGATTTTACAGAAGATGATAAACAGACACTCATATCTAAACAGATCTCAATAATTAAGAAAATTATACCCCGGTATCGTGAGATAGCCCAAAAAGGACAGATTGAAATCTCATTATCACCTTTTTACCATCCAATCCTTCCTTTACTTTGCGATACAAATTCTGCAAAGATAGCAATGCCTGATGTCCGTCTTCCCAAAAAAAGATTTTCACATCCAGAAGATGCTCAAAAACAGATCAGAATGGGGCTGGAGTATTTTAAAAATATTTTTGGATATCAACCATATGGTATGTGGCCATCAGAAGGATCAGTCAGTGAAGATGTTTTGCGCATTATATCCACGGAAGGTCTATTATGGATTGCTACAGATGAAGATATCCTCGCTAATTCTCTGGGGGAAAAAATAAGAGATTCATCTGGGAATATCAGAAAACCGGAAATCTTATATAGACCTTATGTATTTGAGAATGTTTCAATTATATTTAGAGATCACATACTTTCTGATCTTATTGGATTTGTATATTCTAAATGGGATGCAAAACATGCCGCTGATGATTTTATAAAAAAACTTATTCACATCCATCAATCAACCCCAAAAGGTAAACCTCATCTGGTTCCAATTATACTCGATGGTGAAAATGCATGGGAATATTATAAAAATGACGGACACGATTTTCTCATGTATCTCTATGAAGGTTTGTCGAAGGAAGATAGATTAAAGACAGTAACAATTTCAGAATATATCACTACAGTTGATAAAGGGTCTAATTTATCAAAGCTTCATGCAGGGTCATGGATAAATGCTAATTTCTCTATATGGTTGGGCCACGATGAGGATAATACAGCATGGGATTATCTTACTGAAACAAGAGAGGAACTCGATATATTTCAGAAATTAAATCCTGAAAGGGATATTTCACAGGCATGGAAATGTATATACATTGCAGAGGGAAGTGACTGGAACTGGTGGTATGGAGATGAACATACAACAGATACACAGAAAGATTTTGACGAACTCTTCAGGTTTAATCTTATGAAGGTTTATAAAGAAATGGGCAAAGATATTCCTGGATTTTTATTTGTTCCTGTGATTAAAGAAGACCGGTGTGTATCTCCAAAAGTCAACATCAGGGGGTTCATTGAACCGAAAATTGACGGCTTTGTAACGAGTTATTATGAATGGTATCAGGGTGCTTATATGGAAGTCAAAAAATCTGGCGGTAGTATGCACAGGACAGAGAGTATTCTTTCAGAAATTTATTATGGCTTTAACAAGGATAATCTTTATCTGCGAATAGACCCTGCTATTCCCTTTTCTAATCTATCTCATGATATAAGATTAAATATTGTAATTGATAAGCCCTTATTACTTAAAATCACAATCTCTCTCAAGCCTGATTTAAAAGCAGAACTTTATGAAAAATTTAATGAACAATGGGATAAGATAAAAGACATACAGGAGATCTCCGCAAATGATATCCTTGAAATAGCTCTTCCCTTCAGGGAACTTAAAGTTGCTGAGAAAGATGAAATACAAATGTCAATCACTGTATTGAAAAATAGTGAAGAAATTGAGAGATGTCCATTCAGAGGATATATTTCCATAAAAGTACCTACTCCTGACTTTGAGGCAATGATGTGGTATTAATTTATCTATAGGAGTTAACACATGAAAGCACTAATTCAGCGTGTTTTAAATGCAAGTGTTATTGTAGAGAATAATGTTATATCAGAAATTGGTAAGGGAATGTTGATCTTCTTTAGTGTTATCAAAGACGATACAGAAAAAGACATAGATTATATTGTCAGAAAGGTTAAAAATCTGAGGATTTTTGAAGACAAAGAGAGAAAATTGAACTTTTCGGTTCAGGATATAAATGGAGAGATTTTAGTAGTATCTCAGTTTACACTTTCAGCTGACTGTAAAAAAGGCAACCGGCCTTCATTTGAAAGAGCAGAAGAACCATTAAAAGCAGAAAAAATATATCTCGAATTCATTAGACGTTTAAAAGAATACAACTTAAAAGTTGCTACAGGCGCTTTTGGAAAATTTATGCAAGTTCATCTTACCAATGACGGGCCTGTGACAATTATGCTGGATTCGAAAGTCTAAACCGGATTTTTTGTAACGTCACCTTTTTATGAAAGGAGATTTCAGGCGTTTGAATAAGGATGGCTGTTTTTGAGCACTTATTTCTTCATCAAACTCTATACCCAGAAAATGGGTATAACCTATCTTCTTGTTGCTTACAACCCTTCCTTCAATAAAATCCTTTTTCAATCTACCCCTAAAAGATATGAAATTAGTCGTAATCGATACTTTTGTATTAACCTTTATAGAACTATATGAATACAAACCTATTCCTCTCATAGAAATATTGGCTATCAGTGTATGAACTGACCTAATCTCGCCTCTTTTTTTAAATGTCAAAATTGCATTCCCTGATACAACAATTCGTTTATACCAGCGCCTATTTCTCATAAATTTGTTCTCCAGATTGAACTTTTAGATCGCATTTAATTTTTCATTTACGATTTATTTTAGTTCCCCTTCGGTTTCATGAACCACCATAGATCAATGCCTAATAATATGCATGCGTTTCCAAGAATATATATGTCCATTGCACACATCCCTGGGATCATATAGCACATCCACCTTCGCACCTGTTTAAGAAAGATTAACATAATTCTTATTTTTTATTCTGTTTTCTTTCCCTTATTTTCTCAAGTGTATCCTGATAGATATCACTTTTTTCAGGATTCATCTTGAGAGCTTTTAACGCAAGTCCTTCTGCCTCTTCAAGATTTTCTCCTTTTTTGTAATAAAGCCATGCAAGATTATTATATAAATCTGCATTTTTGACATCTTTCGTTATTGCCTTTATATAATACTTTTCTGCTTCCTTGTATTCATTCTTATGAAAGTAGATATTCCCTATATATAAATATGCTAAAGGTAGTTTTTTTGAAGCAGTATGATATTCTTTCAAGGCATGATCAAATTCTCCATTTCTTTCATAAGTAACACCAAGATTCAGATGTTCTTCAGGACTCAAAGGATCGTCAAGTACTATAATTCTTGGAAATGAACAGGACAATATTAGAATCGAGAAAACAATACCACAAGATAAAACTAAAATTCTCACCAAAGGTAATTTATTTTGATTCAGGAATTTAGCCATATCATTTACTTTCTGACAAATATTTTATATTTTATACTTATATTTTTTTATCAGCAGTGTCCAGAAATTTGTTTTTTCCCATATTTTTAAGAAATCATCGTAGAATATGAACTGCCCTTTTTTCCTACCTGAATTTACAATAACACCTCTTTCATTATAGCCAATGATAACCATAAAGTGATTTTTTTTATAAAAATAAATTCCATAATCAACGAGAACGATAAGTGGATTATTAGAGTCAATATTTTTTCTGATATCTTCGATATTTCCAATGTATTGTTTTACATACATACCTTTATTCTCCGCATATAAGAACATATCCATAGTCAAAGTCCCTTTCGCACCTTTGCTAAATATTTCGCGAGTAATATCATCAGGTGACTCATTAACTCCATAGTAATTTAAGACACCTGCAAGTGAAGCGGGACCACATTTATAAGCATCCTGTGGGAAAAATGGCACATTTTCTATTATTTTATTATTATGACTGCTTTCGGGGATCACACTGAGCGGAATACAGGAGGATAATATAAACAAAATATAATTTAAAAATATTAATCTATATTTTAAGGTTTTTTTTTTCGAACCATGTTTTTTTATTAACCCTCCCCTCTTTTGGTCTCAGAGGGGAGGGGATCAATAGATTTGAGTAATTTTTATTTTGTAATAATAACTCTGTGACCAGTAAGCTTCAGCAATATCACCACAAGTATCGCAATTATAAGCAACGCTATAATTACACCAAGTGCATTATCCTTTCCTATATTCAAACTATCGAGTTGCAAGGCAATCTGATGAATCTGTTGATCACTTAATTGAGAAAGTCTCTTATGAATTTCATCTTGCGTTAATCCAAATTGTTTCAGCCTCTCACTTACAGCTTTTATTTCAATAGCTTTTTGAATTTTTTCTAAATCAGCAACACGGTCATACTGAGAAAGAGATAATAGTTCTGAAGGTGCAAGTCCAGCATCGACTTTCGGAGCAATTCCTATAAGAAACATGATTATGACTAAGTACCATGAAATTTGCTTCATAAAAGGAATTTTCACCATTTTCACCTCCTCTCTTTTGAAGATTAATCTATTAAAACTTAGAAAATCAAAACTGTATAATGCAGATGTTGCGAAAAAATTTATTTTTCGATACCTTAGTCTACCTATAACTAATGATTTTATGAATATTTTTATCCATAAACAAATAAAAATAATTTAATAAATTCATCGAGTTAAAGAAATTTTTGAGCAATATCTACATTATTTAGGTTTTGATTTAGAAGAACCCCATCCTTTTCTATGGTGATATTCTTGGTAATGTTCCAAAAAGATATTTCAAATCTTCATCCTCAATTCTCAACCCTGCACCTGCATATGCACCGCGCCATCTCTCATTAAGTATATTATCCGCACCAGCAGTTATAAATAGATTCTTAAATAGAAAGTAATCGAGACCTAAACGAATATGAGGACTTTTTGAGTTTTTCTCCTCACTATCAAAATCCCATATATCAGCAGTTATTCTACCTCTGTCTTTATTGAAAAAAAGGTCTGTTCCAACACCAAAAGTGCTTTCTGTAAAACCAAGCCTTAATGCAACATCCTTATATCTCATAGCATACTGTGCTGTAAACTCTAATCTGTCTTCGATCTCCTCTTTTTTAACTTTAAACGTTCCTGCCTCAGTAGTCTTTACAGTCTTGGTAGTGTTTATTTTGCCAACAGGGTCACTGACTATACCAAGGATGTAATATCTTTCAGGTTTTGGTTTGATGGTTAAATAAAAGTAACCTTTTGCGTCTTTTGGTTCTGTGAGGTATTCACCCTGAAAAGTTAAAAATGTCCTGAACCTTTCAACAGCAGACACAGTCTTCTCAATCCCTTCTGCAGCCTTTGTTACAGACTTGTAAAGACTTTCATCCTGAATCAATTTGCCAAGTGTTCCCTCTCCCTTGTCTATCTTTTTTGCTATTTGATCAATTGAATCAGTAACCTTCATGATTCTGGGTCTGTTTTCCTCTATCATCGCTTTCAATTCAGCCGCTGCTTTATTAAGATTTGAAACGAGTTGGGGCCCTTCATTTTTTAGGGAATCTGAAAAATCTTTAATATTGCTTGCTGCTGTTGTTACAGATTCCCTATTTCTGTCTATTAAATCATTTATAGAAGTTGCCAATTTATTTATATTATCAAGAGCCGTTCTTAATTTCTGGTCATTCACATCAATTGTTTCTTTTAGCCCTTCTGTTATGTATTTAAGATTAACGATAGATTTTCTCAGTGCATCTTTGGATTCTTCTGTTCCAATACTTTCAATAAGCGATTTTGCAAGAATATTTATATTTCCTGAAACTGCTGTAAGATTACGTGTCAGATCATCAAGGTCTACTATCTCACTGACATTCTTCAGAGTATCACCACTTCTCATAACTGGTTCTAAAGAACCTGTCTTTATATCAAGATATTTATCTCCAAGAAGACCTGCTGCTTTAATAGATGCACTTGCATCATTATATAATTTAACATCAGGATTTATTCTAACAGTCAATTTAGCCATTCCGTCTTTCAATTCAATCTTTTCTATTAGACCTGCATCAACACCCGCAACCTTCACTTTTGTTTTTTCATCAAGTCCTGCGATATTCTGGAAATAGATATAAACTATGTAACCTTCTTTTTTTAGCCAGTTAATACCTCCAACTCGGAAAGTCATAAAAGCCAGAATTATAATAACAGCAACTGCAAATAAACCAACCTTAAGCTCAGTTGAAATTCCTCTCATAGTGCACTCCTTCTATTTTGATCGGTCCTATTGCACTACCAGTTATGAACTGTTTTACAACAGCATTCTTTGTATTCTTTATCTCCTCAGGAGTCCCTATCTCTACTATCTTTCCTTCATATAGCATTGCAATTCTGTCAGCAATCTTATATGCGCTATTCATATCATGTGTAATAGCAACAGATGTTACAGAAAGGCGCTGTTTCATTTCGATTATCAGGTCGTTTATTGCATCTGCCATGATAGGATCAAGTCCTGTTGTGGGTTCATCATAAAGAAGTATTTCAGGTTCGTGGGCTATGGCTCTTGCCAGTCCAACACGTTTTTTCATTCCGCCAGAAAGTTCTGAAGGCATTAAATTCTCAACTCCTGAAAGACCTACAAGCTTTAGTTTTTCAATTACTATTGATTTAACATCTTCTTGTTTCATTTTCTTATGTCTGAGGAGCGAAAACCCTATGTTTTCCCAGACACTCATTGAATCAAAAAGTGCTGCCATCTGAAAAAGCATACCAAATTTTTTCCTTATTTCATAAAGTTCATTTTCCTTTAATGATGTTATATCAATGCCCTCTATAAATACCTTACCATCGTCAGGCTTCAATATACCGATAATATGTTTTAAGAGAACACTTTTACCGGAACCACTTCCTCCTATTACTACCATGCTTTCACCCTTCTCGATTGTCAGGTTTACTCCTCTCAAAACATGGTTGTTATTAAAAGATTTATGCAAATTTACAATTTCTATCACTTAAATAACCAGGCTGAAAGAAAATAATCGGATATCAGTATTGTCATAGATGATAGAACTACAGCACCTGTCGTTGCTCTTCCAACACCCTCAGCTCCACCAGATGTATAAAACCCTTTATAACAACTTATCAGTGAAATGCTTGCACCAAAAAAACCTGCTTTAATTAAACCATTATAAATATCACTAACCTCCAAATAATCCCACGTCCTTTTCCAGTATACGATAGAACTTGTTTCAAAAATTCCGACAGTGATAAAATAACCACCAATAATACCTGTTATATCGGCAATGGTTGAAAGTGCCGGTAACATGAAAACACCCGCTATAAATCTTGGCACGATTAAGTATTTTATAGGATTAGTAGCTAATGTCTCGAGAGCATCAATCTGTTCTGTAACTCTCATTGTTCCAAGCTCTGCTGCCATTGCTGCACCAGCCCTTCCTGCAACTATAAGTCCAGTAAGAACAGGCCCGAGTTCTCTTGTCATTGAAAGGGCTACCACAGTTCCAACCAATGCTTCAGCTCCAAACCGTTTAAAACCTGTATATGTTTGCAAGGCAAAAACCATTCCTGTAAAAACTGCGGTTATTAAAACAACAGGCAAAGACTTAACTCCTATCTCGAGCATCTGTTTGAAACTATTTCTCAATTCAAAAGGAGGATGTAACAATTGCCTCAACAAATGATAAAATAAAATTATTATTTGACCAAGAGATTCAGAGAATCTCATAATTGTTCTTCCGATGACTTCAATGAATTTAAACATATATTCTCTTTGATCTGCTTCCGATAGAAGTCAGAATCTCATATGGAATTGTATTAACTCTTTGCGCAAGCTCAATAGCATCGATACTCTCATCCTTTTGTTTTCCAAGAATAATTACTTCATCATCCACAGTAGCATTTTTTACATCTGTAAGATCAATCATGGTTAGATCCATACAGACCCTTCCGACAACAGGAACCCTTTTTCCTCTAACAAGCATATCTGCATTATTTGAGAATAATCTGTTGTATCCATCGGCATATCCTACAGGAATAACCCCTATTCTACTTGTTCTTTTAGTTACAAATGTTCTACCATAACTTATCGGAGTCCCCTTTGATAATTTTCTAATAGAAAGAATCTTCGATTTGACTGTCATCGCAGGAATGAGTTCACGGATAAAATATTCACCATTAATCGTTGATATTGGTGAATACCCGTATAGCATTATCCCAGGCCTTACAGCATCAAGATGTGCATCTTTATAAGCTATAACCGCAGCACTGTTTGCTATATGTAATAACAAATTCTTTTTCAAACTCTTTGAAACTTCTTTGCAAATTTTTTTGAAACGATTTAGCTGAATATCCGCATATGATCTATCTGAGAGGTCAGCTTCTGAGAAATGACTTAGAATACCCTCTAATTCAATTCCAGGCATTCTTCCTATTCTGATCAGATCCTGGATAACATTTTTCCCGTATAATCCGAGTCTACCCATTCCCGTATCAATCTTTACATGAACCTTTATCTGTTTATCATGTTTATTTGCCTCTTTATTAAAGGAAACCGCCATATCCATATTGTGAATTACAGGAATGAGATTATATCTAAAAAATTCTTTTATATCTGTTCTATCAAATAAAACAATGATAGGTGCTTTAATACGTGCATTCCTGAGCTCTAAAGCTTCATCAATAAAAGCAACAGCCAGATGAGAAATTCCTTCTTTCAAAAGACTTTTTGATACCTCAATCGCACCATGACCATAAGCATCAGCCTTTACCACAGCAATTACCGGTCTATATCTAACAATATCTTTAACAATATGTAGATTGTTCGCTATTGCTGATAAATTTATCTCTGCAATAGCTCCTCTATGCACTTTCTTCTTTGTCTATTTCTTCTTTCTTCTTTTCTTTAGTATTTTCTTTTTTCGGTGTTACATCGATTTCCTCAGCCTCTCTTACGCTCTTCTTGAAATTTCTTATTGCTTGCCCTATTCCGCTTCCGATCTGCGGCAATCTCGTAGCACCGAAAAGCACAAGAATAATTATCAAAATAATAACCAACTCTTGCATACTTAAACCAAACATTTTCTACCTCCCATTTCTTTCTTAAAATCTTTTAATGTGTTAATATTTACAAACGACCTGCCATCAGGGTCTATTTCCTTCACCTCTCCTTCTTTAATCAACAAGACATTAATTTTGCATAAAAAATCCATTAAACTTCTCTGATTATTATTTATAGCTATTTCCATTTTAGTTAAAACTCTCTTTGAATAAATGCCTAAAAGAGGCTGAGGTTTACTATTAAATAAAGGCACGATTGAGTCCCATTCATTATTCCATTTGCTAAGTATAAATTTTATCAATTTTTTCTTTATGAAAGGCATATCACAACCTATTACAAATATATCATTTATATCAGGATTAATTAATACAGAATAAATCCCTGTCATCGGTCCCCTTGTATTTATGACATCTCCGATCATTGGAAGACCCAGATAAAAATAGATTTCAGGGCTGTTTGTACTTATTATAATTCTATTAAATATTTTCCCAAGCAATTCGATATTCGACTCTATAATTCTTTTATTATTGATTTTTATAAAACTCTTTATGAAAGGCATTCTTTTATTTTCACCACCAGCAAGAATAACAGCGTCCATGCTAATCTGTCCTATATTTGGTTTTTAATATAAATTTTATACTTATACTATATAGTTATGATAATTTATTCAAAAATTACTTTCAATATAATATAAAAGGTATATTAGAATAACATAGTTTCATCAAAAATTATCATAAACAAAAAAAAGGAGGATTAGATGCTAAGTGCGAAAATAACACATGTTAAAGGACTACAGTTTATAGGAGATTCTTCTTCCGGTCATGCAATTGTTATGGATGCTGATTCTGCTGTCGGTGGACAAAATACTGGTCCACGACCAATGGAGTTACTGCTATTAGCTGCTGGAGGATGTTCAGGAATGGATGTCATTTCGATTCTTAAAAAAAAGAAACAGGAAGTAACATCTCTTGAAATATCTGTAAAAGGAGAAAAGTCGGAAGACTATCCTAAAAAATTCACAGAGATATATCTTGAATTTCTTGTAAAGGGGAAAAATATTTCTGAAGAAGCAGTAAAAAGGGCAATTGATCTTTCAATGAACAAATATTGTTCTGTAAAAGCTACACTTGAAGGCACGGCAAAGATACATTTTACATATCGTATAATACAAGAATAGAGATTATGTAGAAATCGTCCTAATATGAACTCAGCAATTAAATATATCGCAACATTAGGTTTTATAGGATATCTACCTATTGCACCTGGAACTTTTGCAACATTATCAGCATGTATAGTTTATATAATTACAAAACCTTCTTTAAAAATTCTCAGTATTTTCCTCGTAATCATTATCCCTTTAGGATTTATTTGCGCCCATCGTGCTGAAAGACTCTTAAATGAAAAAGATAGCAGACATATTGTAATTGATGAATTCTGCGGTTATCTCCTTTCAGTATTTTTTGTTACATTTAATATACCCAATGCCCTGTTAGCCTTTTTTTTATTTAGAATTTTCGATATACTAAAACCATTTCCTATAAAGATGTTAGAATCTTCTTTAAGTGGGGGTATTGGGATAATGGTTGATGATATGATTGCAGCTCTGTATACTAACATCATAATGCATTTGATTAATTTTTAGGATTAAATGAATTTAAGATGTTTTATAGCTATTGTGACACCAGATAGCTTAAAGAAACAGATTATAGAAATGACTGACTTATTAAAAAAATATGACGCAGATATTAAATGGGTAAACCCAGAGAATATTCATCTTACTCTGAAGTTTCTTGGTAACACACCTCAAAGCTTCTTAACAAAGATAAATGAAACTCTTAATGAAGCAGTATTACCATACAGTCCTTTTTATATTAAAATATATGGAACAGGTGTGTTTCCAAATAAAAAACATCCAAGGGTAATCTGGATTGGTATTAAAGATTCAGAGATACTTATTAATTTAAGGAATGCTATCGAACAATCTATTTCTTCACTTGGTTATCAAAAGGATGAGAAGGAATTTAAACCTCATTTAACAATCGGAAGGGTACGCTCACAAAAAGGCATTATGCATATAATAAATAATCTGGAAGATTTTAAAGATAAAGATTTTGGATCTATTTATGTTGATAACATAAAATTAATGAAAAGTGATTTAAAACCAAAAGGGGCAGAGTATAGTTGCCTTTATGATATACCCATAATTAGGAGGAAGAATGACGAATAAGGATAAGCTTAAAGCGCTTGAAATGGCCATTTCTCAAATAGAAAAAAGTTTTGGTAAAGGCTCCATCATGCGACTCGGGGCAGAAGGACCTTCTGAACCACTACAGGTTATACCAACAGGTTCTTTATCTCTCGATATTGCAACTGGAGTTGGCGGTTTTCCAAGAGGAAGGGTGATAGAAATTTACGGACCTGAAGCTTCAGGGAAAACAACTCTCGCTTTAAATGCAATAGCACAGGCACAGAAGGCAGGTGGTGTTGCTGCTTTTATTGATGCGGAGCATGCACTTGATATTAATTATGCACAGAAAATCGGTATAAAAATTGAAGACTTACTCGTCTCGCAACCAGATACAGGTGAACAAGCCCTCGAAGTGGCTGAAGCCCTTGTTCGTAGTGGTGCTGTAGATTTGATCGTTATTGACTCTGTTGCTGCATTGGTACCTAAAGCTGAAATAGAAGGAGAAATGGGCGATTCCTTACCAGGTCTTCAAGCAAGGCTTATGAGTCAGGCACTCCGAAAATTAACTGCTGCTATTTCTAAATCAATGACTACTGTTATTTTTATCAACCAAATACGAATGAAGATCGGCGTATTATTCGGAAATCCAGAAACCACTACAGGTGGTACCGCACTTAAATTTTATTCTTCAATGAGACTGGACATACGCAGAATTGAAAATATTAAAGAGAATCAAGAGACTATCGGGGGAAGAGTCAGAGTAAAAATTGTTAAGAACAAAGTAGCTCCACCTTTTAAACAGGCTGAATTTGATATATATTTTAACGAGGGAATTTCACGAGTTGGTGAAATCATTGACCTTGGAGTAGAGAAGGGAATTATCGAAAAGTCAGGTGCTTGGTATAGTTATGGCGGTAGCAGGATCGGGCAAGGACGTGAAAATACCAAGGAATATTTAAAAAATAATATCGAGATCTCAAAGGAGATCGAGAACAAGATTTTCGAGTCTTGTAGCATAAGGAGGTAAATTATGGATGTAAATGATCTTCTTAAAAAAGCAAATTCACTTGAGGCCTCTGATCTGCATATAAAAGTTGGTTCTTATCCGATAGTAAGAATTCACGGAGAACTTAATCCACTCACTTCAGAGAAAAGGATAACACATGAAGATGCTACAAAATTAGCTCTCTCTGTAATGACACCTGGGCAGGCTGAAGTTTTTAAAAAGAAGAATGATATTGATCTTGCATATAGTGTCCCGGGGCTGGGAAGATTCAGGTGTAATATCTTTATGCAGAGAGGAACTATCGGGTTAGTTTTCAGGGTTATCCCTTTAAGGATTCCAACTATCGAAGAATTAAATCTTCCTGAAGTAATTAAAAAGATTGCTATGGAACAGAGAGGCCTAATTCTTGTAACAGGCACTACAGGGAGTGGTAAGTCTACAACCCTTGCTTCAATGATAGATTTAATCAACTCTTCCAGAACAGATCATATTATGACAATTGAAGACCCTATTGAATATCTTCACAGGGACAAGAAAAGTATCGTTAACCAGAGAGAAATAGGTAGCGATACAGAGTCTTTTAGCAAAGCTCTAAGGCAGGCTCTGAGACAGGACCCTGATATAATCCTTGTAGGTGAAATGCGTGATTTTGAAACTATTCAGACATCTCTAATAGCAGCAGAAACAGGACATCTTGTTCTAAGTACACTTCATACTATTGATGCTACTGAAACAGTAAATAGAATTATTGCAGTATTTCCACCTTATCAGCACAAACAGGTAAGAATGCAACTTGCATCAGTTTTAAAAGGTATAATTTCTATGAGACTTGTCCCGAGAGCAGATGGTAAAGGCAGGGTTCCTGCTGTAGAAGTGCTTGTAGCAACTGCTACGATTAAAGACTGCATACTTGACCCTGACAAAACTAAAACTATTCCTGATGTAATAGAACAAGGAGCTATACACTATGCTATGCAGACTTTCGATCAATCTCTTTTCAGTCTTTTCAAATCAGGACTGATATCTTATGAAGAAGCACTTAAGCGCGCAACAAATCCTGATGATTTCGTTCTTAAAGTAAAAGGGATACAGTCAACAAGTGAACTATCTATAGAAGAACAATTAACTTATAGACCTGAAAAACCTGATGATAAGGACAAGATGAAAATTGATAGATTTGCACGATAAAGGCGCTTTTATTATCGATGCTCAAAAAGCAAGACAGTATGCTTTAAAACTCTTAAGCTATAAAGCAAGAAGTCAAAAAGAAATAGAAGAGCGACTTAAAAAGAAAGGCTTCACAAATTCTACTATTACTTCTACAATAAAATACCTTAAAGGAATCGGCCTTATTGATGACCTTTCCTTAGCAAAAAACCTGAAAAACAAGGCCTTAGATACAAAACTGTTGAGCATAAATGGAGCAAAAAGCTACCTTATCAGACATGGTATATCAAGAGATATTATTGAAGAAATATTCCAAAGTGAAGAAAGTGATGATCTAATTAATGCTCAAAAGCTTATTGATAGAAAAATAAATTCACTTGTAAAATATTCACCAGAAATTATCAGAAAGAGACTATATAACCTTCTTTTAAGAAGAAGATATCAATACGATACGATAATTAAGGCTTTAAAAAAAATAAAAACAGAGGAGGATTAAAAATGAAAAAAGTAATTTTTCTATTTTCATTAGTTTTATTATTTATTCAAGCCGGATGCGCTACACCTGTAAGGTATACAGAAGAGGAAATAAAAGGTTCTCCGCCGGAGATACAGGACCATATCAGAAAAGGAGAAATTGCACTTGGTATGACTCCAACAGAGGTTAGATATGCCTGGGGATCACCTGAAACCATAAAAATTTTAGCGCCCTATGACGGAAAAACAAGAGAAGAATGGATTTATTCAATCACTGGAAGTTTTGGTATTATTGGGACAAAGATTCTTCTTTTTTATGATGGTAAATTAATTTATATAAAATAAATATAATGATTAGTTCTGAAATAAGAGAAGCTTTTTTAGAATATTTTATAACAAAAAATCATACTCTAGTTTTGAGTTCACCACTCATTCCATGGAATGACCCCACCCTTCTTTTTGTAAATGCTGGTATGAATCAGTTTAAGAAAATTTTTCTTGGTGAGGAAAAGGCCACTTATACGCGCGCTGTATCATGTCAGAAATGTATGAGGGCTGGTGGAAAACACAGTGATCTTGAAAATGTAGGGCATACCGCACGTCACCATACTTTTTTTGAAATGTTAGGGAATTTTTCTTTCGGTGATTATTTCAAAAAAGAGGCAATTTTATTCAGCTGGGAACTTTTTATTGAGTGGTTTAAATTACCAATGGAAAAGCTCTACGTATCAATTTACGAAAGAGATGACGAAGCAGCACAACTCTGGTCAGAGCTAACCGGATTACCTGACAAAAAAATTGTGCGACTCGCTGCAAAAGATAACTTCTGGCAGATGGGAGATACAGGACCATGCGGGCCTTGCTCTGAGATAATAATTGATCAGGGAGAAGAAATTGGATGCAGAAAACCTGAATGTTCTCCTGGATGCGATTGTGATAGATTTCTTGAACTCTGGAATCTCGTTTTTATGCAATATAATAGGGACGTTCATGGTAATCTTTCCCCACTACCAAAACCAAGTATTGACACAGGCATGGGTCTTGAAAGAATCAGTGCAATAATGCAAGGGAAATCAACTAATTATGATACCGACCTTTTTCAACCCATTATCAAAGATATTTCTTCTTTATCGAATATAAGTTATGGCAACTCAATTGTAACAGATACATCATTAAGGGTTATAGCAGACCATATTAGGGCTATTGTTTTTATACTATCTGAAGGTCTTACACCTTCAAATGAGGGTAGAGGCTATGTCCTTAGAAGAATCATCAGAAGAGCTTCAAGACACGCAAGGCTTCTTGGCATGCACGAACCCTGTCTATATAAATTGACTGAATCTGTCATAGATGTTATGGGCAAAATTTATCCTGAAATTATCAAAGAACAAAACAGAACAAACAAACTCTTAAAAATTGAAGAAGATAATTTTAATCGCACTATAGAAACAGCGATGTTACTGTTTGATGATTTAGTGGCTGAAGTCAAAAAGAGTGGACTTCAGTTAATTCCTGGAGAGGAAGTTGCGAGAATTCACTATACACATGGTTTACCTCTTGATTTTGCAAAAGACATAGCAATGGATGCAGGATTAATTATAGATGAGAATGCTTTGCATAAGGAGATGGAACTACATCGAGAGAAATCAAAAATCAGATTAGCTACTAAAGAACTACCAGCAATTACTGTTGATTTACATATGATAGATGGTAAAACTCTATTTGTTGGTTATGATACGCTGGAAACAGAAGCTATTGTAAAGGCAATTTTAAAAGATGGAACTGTTGTGGATGAGCTAAAAGCTGGTGAGGAAGGAAATATTATTCTTGATATAACCCCTTTTTATGGTGAATCAGGAGGTCAGATAGGAGATAAAGGTATTATAGAGACAGATAATTCAATGCTGGAAGTCTTAGATACAAAAAAAACTACTACAGATATTCATGTTCATTTTGTAAAGGTATTAAAAGGTAAAATAAATAAAGGTAATAGAGTTACTTGCAAGGTGGATGAAGGTTCAAGAAAGTCAATCATGCGAAATCATACTGCTACCCATCTTCTTCATAAGGCTCTCAGGATAATACTCGGCGAACATGTAAAACAATCAGGGTCTGTAGTAAGTCCTGATAGACTTAGATTTGATTTTACACATTTTACAGCTGTGCATCCTGATGAAATCAGGAAGATTGAAGATCTTGTGAACGAAAAAATAATTGATAATTTGCCAATCATAACAGATATTATGAAAATCGACGATGCAATGAAATCTGGCGCTGTAGCATTATTTGATGAGAAGTATGGCGAAACCGTCAGGGTAGTTTCTGCAGGAGATTTCAGCAAAGAATTGTGTGGGGGAACTCATTGCAGGGCTACAGGAGAAATAGGCATTTTTGTAATTATCTCAGAAGGTAGTGTTGCTTCTGGTATCAGAAGAATTGAGGCAATAACAGGAAAACATGCATTTGAATATTTGAGGCAGCAGAAAACTACACTTGAAAATATAAAAGTATTTTTAAAGACTGAAAAACCTATAGAAAAGATCGAAAAACTTCTCTTAGATACAAAAGCTCTCGAAAAAGAAATTCAAAAACTGAAAACAGGTTCTTCAAAAGATATCATTAATGATGCTTTAAAAAATGCATATGATTTGAACGGAGTGAAGATTGTAAAAATAAGACAGGACGGATTAAATCATGAAGAACTTCGTCTTTTAGCTGATAACGTTCGAAATCGTCTAAAATCCGGCATTATTGTTGTATTATCTGTTACCGATAGTCAGGCCTCAATTGTATGTATGGTTACTAAAGATTTGATAGATAGATACAATGCAGGAGATATCATGAAAAGAATTTCTCTTTTTACAGGTGGTAAAGGCGGTGGAAAGTCAGACTTAGCTCAAGGTGGCACAAAAGATATCGAACGACTGAATGTTGCTCTTGAAAATTTGCATGAAATCATAATGCAATAATACGCTATTATTAACATATTTTCTGGATAATACCGTCAGGGTATCTGCATATTGGAAAATATAAATTCCACAATCGTTGATTTAATTTCTAAAGTCAGCAATGAAAGACTGTATAAATATATTTCTGCAATAGAGGGATTACGACACGGATGGGAGAACTATAACGAAGTTGAAAAAAGAGCTTCTTTTATTGAAGATACATTTCGTTCTTTCAGTCTTTCTGTAGAAAATCAGTATCTATTATTTCACGGAAGAAAATATAGAAATATAGCTGCTACTTTACATTCCATCAATAATTCTAATTCTAATGAATATATCCTTCTCGGAGCACATTATGATGCAGCATGGGGAAGCCCGGGTGCTGATGATAATGCAAGTGGTATAGCAGTTTTACTTGAATCAGCTCGTCTTTTGAGTAAATATAACTTTAAAATAAATATTGAATTTGTTGCTTTTACCCTTGAAGAACCTCAACCACAAACTATACATTTTCTTATAGGCAGTGACCATTTTGCCAGAAACTCTAAAAAGTTAAATAAAAAGTATAAGGCTGTATTTATTCTCGAATCTGTTGGGTATACAGATAATTCTGAAGGAAGTCAAATTGTGCCTCTTTTTGTAAGAATACCTGTTCCCAGAACAGGTAATTTTTTAGGTGTTATAGCAAATCGAAAATCAAATTTCTTAATGAATAATTTCTATCAGATAGCAAAATCATATGTTCCAGAACTTTCTGTCATTACTTATAAAGTCCCTTTATCAGGCCGTTTAATTCCAGAAACGCGTTTCAGTGACCATGCCTCATTCTGGAATTATGGATACCCGGCTGTAATGCTAACAGATACAGCAATGTTCAGAAATCCACACTATCACACGTTTCATGATAAAAAAGAAACGCTTGATTTCAATTTCATATCACTTGTAGCTAAGTCAGTAATAAGCACTTTGATGATTATGGGGAATCAATAAAATAACTCTATCACTGAAAGCTTACAGCCTGTAGAATTTCATCATGACTGTTTACAGTCAAAAATATTTTAGTCATCATTTCAGCATTAATTTCTGATATATTAGTAAATTCTATTCTTATATCATGATAAATATCTGCTGACTCATTTTCAATCAGGTTGCATGAAGTTACTTTTCCTGTTATATGAACTGGCTCCTGCTTGAAAGAGTCAACTTCTATATTTAAATTACTTCCAATCTCCGGTGCTTGATTACCCTCAATTAGCATACCGCTGAGGTTGACTTCTTTTACTTTATATTTTTTATCGAATTCCAGAATGAGGGCTTTTGAGTCATTAACATTGAATATCAGGTGGAGGTTGTTTGCATTAATATTTTTATACCGTTCTATGAATTGTATTATTTCATTTTGTATTTCATGAGAATTATTATTAAATTTCATACCTGCTGTATATATTGGAATAACATTACCATTTATATCTGCCATGGATTCACTTAATTTAGACCACACGACTATTCCTTTAACAGGTATCATTTTTACTTTATCCTCTATTCTAATAGTGTATTCATTACCTAAATTTAATCTTCTGTTAGCCTTAAGTGATATGCCCCCTTCGCATATATCCCGAATCACTACAATATCAGCAAATAGCATCTTACCTTTGATTATTGTAATGTCAGTTTTAAATCTTTCATGCTGTCTTTTTTCTTCCATCTGCGCCTCTCTATTTTATAATTTTAATTTTTATATACCCTATAAAAATTATCATTTTCAGTCTGCTCTGAAAAGATATAAGGTTTATAGGAAAGAACAAGGTCCCTACCTCCAGATTTTGCCTTGTAGAGTAAACTATCGGCAAGTTTGATAACTTTGTAGATATTATCGCTGTCATCCGGAAAGGTTGATATACCCCCGCTGATTGATATATGGCCAGAAGGCTGCTTCTCTCCGTGCTTAAAAGGATGTTTGGATATCTTATTACGAACACGTTCAGCATAGATATATGCGTCTTCTTTAGATATTCCGGGCAGTAATACAATAAATTCTTCTCCTCCATAACGTGCAAAAACCGAATTTTTACGTGTAATCCCGCTGACAAGCTCACAGAGTTCTTTCAGAAGTCTGTCACCGGCGTCATGACCGTTTGTATCATTGTAATGTTTAAAATTATCTATATCAAAAAGAAATATCGAAATAGGTGTTCGGTCTCGTAATGCCTTCTCAACATGATTCTGGGCCATCTGAAAGAAATAATTCCTATTGCTTATCCCGGTTAATGGATCTGTATCGGCTTTCTGTTTTGCTTCACCAATCAGCTCTCGATTGATAAGCGCTACGCCTGCTATATCAGCGATCATCCTCATCAAGTTACTTTCGTTACCGGTGGGTTGTTCAATATTTCCAATACCTATAACTCCGAGAAGTTTTCCCTTAAATTCTATAGGCACAGCCATGCTGAAAAATTCATCCAGTTCAGATGCCCCGTTGCTTACTTCGTTTTTTCTAAACTGGCTCTTCAGGCGTATCATTTTATCCTTACCGGCTATACCTATCAGTCCCTTACCTATAGCATATGACGCTATTTCTCCTTCTTCACCTTTTAACAGAAATCTTTTAAGCATATTGTCTGATGCGTCATGCATAAAAATTTCAACTTTGTCTGTCTGTATGACATCTTTTATCAACTGCTTAACAGAAGCTATGATTTCCTGCATATCGAGGGTCGCATTGAGTCGCTGCACAACCAAAGGTATTTTGAGCGTGAAAGATAAATACCTGCTGTTTAGATTGTTTAGGGTTTCTATTTTAGATTGAAGTTCCTGTATTTGCCTGTCTCTGAAAACTAATTCTTTGAGATATTCTTTGTGTTCTGTATTTTTATATTCCTGTTTTTCACTGCTGCCGGCGTATTTTCCAATTTTATATGTCATTATAAGAACAGCAAATGCTATAAGCAATGCAATAAGAATAATCAAGAAATTCATGAATAAAACCCTCTTCTTCGTTCAGCAAATATATTTATTTTTTAATTATATTGTTGTTTATTATTTTGTTGAAGTCAATCCTACACAGGTAGGATGTGAAAATAAATCTACCCCATTTTATTCATAGATTTTTAATATACATAGAGGTAGTTTATTTCGCTCCATAAATTGAGTCACATGCTTCACAGAATTATTTTGGACAGCAGAGAAGATATTCACAAATTTAAATATACAGCGATCTTACCGCAGTGTTCTTCATTTTAGAAAATTGATTAAGAATTCATATTCGGAGTACCTAACAGTTTTCGCAAAAGCGTTAATCTGTTCTCAGAATTCATTTTAATATAAATATTACTGAGATGGTCTTTGACAGTCTGTTCTGTTATCTCGAGTTCTTCAGCAATCTCAATATTCTTTAAGCCATCCAATACCCTTCTCAGCACATCAGTCTCTCTTCTTGTTAAACGGTATTGTTTTCGTATATCGTTCATATCTAATTTGTTTGAAATAGTTTCTTCAATAATCAAAATATATATTAGAGGGTCATCCTTTTCATATATATAAAATCTGAATCTCCAATTACTGGGAGAACCTTCAAATTTTTTAAATACATAAATTTCACCAGGAAATAGTTCGTCCAGTCGTTTGTCATCTATAGCATTAAAAATTCTTCTGATTATATTAATGACATCATCGGGCAACTCAAATCTTTTTAGAAAAATATCTGCTTTTTTATTTTTAAAGACTATATCCATCTTCTTATCTAAAATAATAAGCCCGATAGGACATTTGTGAAGAACAAAATCAATCATCTCATTCATTTGATTAACCTTATTCATTATAATTTAAGAAGGTTTAACCCTGATTCTTTATCCAATTCTCTTTGTGCATTTATATCATTGATCTCAAAAATTACAGCTTCAATGATCAGAAATGTTTCTGATTTTTCCCTTAGACATCCAACATAAACTAAATCTTTCTTCCCATATGCACCATGAAAGTGAATTTTAGGTTCATTTTCCTGCCAGAAAATTGTGCCAATTCCTAAAATCTCATGACTTTCATTTATTTCTTTCCATACAGGCGTTGGAGGAAGCTCATCTCTCTCAGGTCCTACAACTATTCTTGCTTTTTTTATTCCGCCTACTATATAAAGTATTGCGTTTTTTATATTTTCTTTTTTTGCAATGTCAATGATATTCGTAAGAATATCTTCTTTATCCTCAAATCTTGCCACAACTACGCGTCCAATTCTGCCTATTTGATATTTCATGATTCCTCCTGAAATATTATACATAAATAATATTTATTTATTATAAATGTTTAAAAAAACATCTTCACTTTTTTTCGCAGAAATAATCATCTTCATAGAAAAAAGTTGTAGCGCATCTGCAATAGATAATACACAACCTCCGGAATCTTTTTTACCACCAAAAGGAAATTTATCCGGCCCCCGCTGACACATACTGTTTATGTTTATTCTACATACCTGATGAATCAGAATATCAATAAGCTTTGAAATAATATCAGCATCATTTCCGAATATGCTCAACTGTTGTCCATATACTGACTCGATAATATATTGCACAGGCTCCTGAATATCATCAAATGGAACAACAGGGACTACAGGTCCAAATTGTTCTTCGGTATATATTCTCATTTTTAAATTAACAGGATAAAGCAGAGCAGGATAAAAAAAGGTTTGATTTATAGTTCCACCATAATCATTTATTACTTTAGCGCCACCATTTTCAGCATCCATAATTAATTTCTTCAGATACACAGGCTTGTCCGGTTCTGTAAGTGGTGTTATCATTACTCCCTTTTCCCAAGGCATCCCAAAACCAATTCTTTCAATCGCTTCTTTAAACATTTTGATAAATTGTTTAACGATTTTTGTGTGAACAAATATTATTTTCAAGGCTGTGCATCTTTGTCCGTTAAAAAAAAGACTGCCCTTTAAACATTCCTCAACAGCCTGATAAATATCTGCATCTGGAAGAATAATTGCGGGATTCTTTGCTTCTAAACCAAGAATTGTAAAGAGTTTCTGAGGATCTGGATGCTGACTCATCAAATATTCTGCTGTGCTTTTTAATCCTGTAAATGCAAGCACATTTATTTTACCTGATTTAATAATAGGCGATATAATGTTCTTTGGGTCACCGTGTATTATATTAACGACTCCTGGTGGGAATGAACTTTTAAATGCATTAATTATATGATGGAATAATAGAATACCATATTTAGGGGTTTTCATAATAACAGTATTTCCCATTAAAAGGGCAGGAGTAAGAATCGTGAAGGTTTCATATAATGGGTAATTAAAAGGTCCCATGCAGAGAACAACACCCAATGGTGTAAACCTTATCTTTCCTATTAGTCTATTTCCTCTTAGAGGTTTTAATGAATTACTGTGAAATTCTTTAAGTTTTTTTATTGAGTTTTTAATATAAGACACTGTGCGGGTGAATTCTTTTTGGGAATCGGTATACAGTTTCCCTATTTCCCACATCAGCAGAGTAATTATTTCTTCCTTCTTTTTCTGCAAATGTTCGACAAAATTTAAAAAATATCCTATTCTTTCAACTAATGGCAATGAAGGCCAGATTCCTCTTCCATAATCATATGCCTGAAGAGAAGAATTAAGTGCTTCGATAGCTTCCTTTTCTGTCAGACTTGGATACTTTCCTATTACTTTTTGAAATATACCAGTTGAATTTTTAAGACGGACAGGAGAAATAACATCGCACATTTTCCCTGACCATTCTTGAAGCTCTCCATTTATAAGGTATTGATTATAAATAACCTGTTTTTTTAATAAAAACTTTTCAGGAATATGCGATTCATCAGGAAATAAATGTCTGATTTTCTGTTCTATAATCATCTAAATTTCATCTTTTCAACCCAGAAATGTAATAAAATTTTTAAAAATACAGAAGCCACGACGACTGAAAAGGAATTTCAGTCTTAATTCAAAAAATACAAAATATCATTTAAGATTTCTTACTCGTCTTTGTATAAAAAGAAGTAAGTTTCTTTACAACATTGTCGCTCTGGCACTTTGAACATTTAACTTTTGGGTTTGCTTCATATTCCTTGATAGAAAGAAAAACCAGAAACTCATTCCCACAGTCTTTGCAGATATACTCATATGCTGGCATAATTTCCTCCTAATTAAAAAGAGTATAAAGCTCAGAAAGATGAGAGAAATCAGTATGTTAAAAACATAATAATTATATCATAAAAACCCCTTCAACTGCTCTTCTTTAACAGGACCATAGACAGTCAATGCAAATAGCTTTTGATCGATCAATTCTTCTGCAAGTTGTTTCAGTTTATCTATAGTTACAACATCAATTTTTTGCATAATTTCTTTTGGAGAATAGTATTTTCCATAATATATCTCCTGGCGTGCAATATTATTCATCCGACTGCTTGTAGACTCAAGCGAAAGCATAATATTTCCTTTTAGCTGATTTTTCGCACGTTCAAGTTCTTTTTTATTAATAGTTTTCCACAAACTAAACATTTCCATCATAATGAGTTCGATTACTTCAGTCACATTTTTTCTGCTTACCCCGGCATATATTCCCCACAAACCCGTATCAAAATATGATGCGAGAAAAGAATATATTGTATACGCCAATCCTCTTTTTTCTCTTATTTCCTGAAAAAGCTTTGAACTAACACCAGCTCCTAAAATTGTGTTTAAAAGAAAAAGTGCATATCTCTTATTGCTTGCCTGTGGAATCCCTTTAATACCAAAACATATATGAGCCTCTGAAAGTTCTTTTTCAAATAATTCAACCCTATTCTTAAATTCAGGAATGTTGTTTTTTTCTGAGCAACAACTATTTTGTATTTTGATGAAGCTTTTATTCAATAATTTAAGTAATTTTTGAGGTTCAAAGTTACCTGCACAGGATATAACAATATTTTCTTTTCCATAGTAGGTTTTTATATGTCTCATAATATCATTTTTTGTAAAAGACCTTATCGTTTCTCTTTTCCCAAGCACAGATTGTCCAAGTCCTGTATTGCCCCATACGGTATGATTAAATAAATCATGAATATAATCATCCGGCGAGTCCTCGACCATCTTTATTTCTTCCTTAATAATCCTCTTCTCTTTCTCTATCTCATCTTCAGGAAATATAGAATTACAAAAAATATCTGATAAAAGATCAATGCCTTTTTCAAGATATTCGTCGAGTATCTTCACATAGAAAGTTGTAGTCTCTCTTGATGTAAATGCGTTCAGCTCACCTCCAAGTGAATCGATCTCAACTGCTAAATCCTTTGCGCTTCTTTTCTTTGTCCCCTTGAAAAACATATGTTCAAGAAAATGTGAAATCCCACTTTTTTTTGGATTCTCATTTCTTGCTCCTACTTTAACCCACACGCCAAGGACAACTGACCTCATGTTCTTGAGCACTTCCATAACAACCGGAATATTATTTGATAAATGTTCTCTTACATACATAGTTATACTCGTAATTTATTTAACAAGTTAATTTATCCCTGAATTCTGCGATAAAGACTGCCTTTGTTACCCCCGAAATGAACCTAATAAAAATTAAAAAGGGATACACCTAATATATCCCCTTTTGTAATATTTATTATTTCTTATCTTCTTTTTATCTCGCTCTTTTCTCTCATGGCTTCTCTTCTTGAAAGACGTATTCTGCCCATCTTATCAATTTCAATAACTTTTACCAGTACTTCGTCTCCTTCGTGTATTTCATCAGTTACTTTTGCTATCCTTCTATCTGATATCTGCGATATATGTAATAAGCCTTCTGTTCCAGGCAGTATCTCTACAAAAGCACCAAAATCAACGATTCTCTTCACTTTTCCGAGATATATTCTCCCGAGTTCAGCTTCCGCTGTAATACTATTTATTATCTCAATTGCTTTTTTTGCAGATTCACCGTCAGGTGATGCAATATTTATAATACCGCTGTCCTCTATATCTATCTTTACTCCTGTCTGCTCAACAATCCCTCTTATAACCTTCCCCCCTGTTCCTATCACGTCGCGTATTTTGTCCTGTTTTATCTGCATAGTATAGATTCTCGGCGCATTTGGAGCAAGATTTTCTCTTGGTACACTAATTGTTTCCTTCATTTTTTCAAGTATAAAAAGTCTCCCCTGTCTTGCCTGCTCAAGAGCCTCTTCCATAATATTACGAGTTATTCCGCCTATCTTTGTATCAAGCTGGAAAGCAGTTATACCTTTTTCAGTCCCTGTTACCTTAAAGTCCATATCTCCAAGATGGTCTTCAAGTCCAAGTATGTCTGTAAGTATAACAACCTTTTCATTTTCTTTAATAAGACCCATTGCAATTCCGGCAACATGTGATTTTATTGGAACGCCTGCATCCATAAGTGCCAGGGAACCTCCACAAACTGTTGCCATCGAAGATGAGCCATTTGATTCAAGAATATCTGAAACAATCCTTATAGTATAGGGGAATGTTGGTTTTGGAGGGATAATAGCCTTGAGTGCTCTTTCAGCAAGCATACCATGCCCTATCTCTCGCCTTCCTGGAGATTTCAATGGTTTTACTTCTCCAACACTGAATGGAGGAAAATTATAATGCAGCATAAATGTTTTAAATGATTCACCATCGAGTGAATCTATCTTTTGTTCATCATCTGATGTTCCAAGGGTTACAACAGCAAGACACTGTGTTTCACCTCTGATAAACAAAGCTGACCCATGAGTTCTGGGGAGGATACCAACATCAGCACTTATCGGTCTTATGTCTTTATTTGTTCGGCCATCAACACGCCTGTTCTCATTTATTATCATACCTCTTACCAGTTCTCTTTCAATTTCATTGAATACTGCGGCAATATCAAGAGTTAGATCCTTCTCATCAGTATTTAATTGATCTATTACTTCTTTCAGTATTTCATCAAGGGATCGTTGCCTCTTGATCTTATCTGGTATGGTAATAGCAGATTTAATTTTATCAATAGCTATTTCATTCACAGCTTTTTTAAGTTCTTGATTTATTTCAGGTACTGCGATACTTCTTTTTTCTTTTCCTGCGTTAACTTGAAACTCTCTCTGAAGTTTGCATATATGTTTAATTTCCTCATGTGCAATATCCAAAGCCTCAATAAGATCTGCTTCTAATACTTCGAGAGCTTCACCTTCTACCATTACAACAGCGTCCTCGGTTCCTGCAACAATTAGATTTAAGTCACATTCCTCAACAACCCTCAAGTCGGGATTTATTACAAATGAACCTGCAACCCTTCCAATTCTAACTGCACCAACAGGTGTTTTAAACGGAATATCAGAAATTGTAAGAGCTGCGGACATACTTATAATACCAAGTATATCTGAGATATTCTCATCTCCATAAGAAAGGACACTTACAATACCCTGGGTTTCATGATAAAATCCTTTCGGGAATAATGGTCTAATAGGTCTATCAATTAGACGTGATGTAAGTATCTCCTTTTCACTTGGACGTCCTTCCCGTTTGAAAAAACCTCCGGGAATCTTTCCTGCTGAATATGCTTTTTCTTGATAATCTATAGTGAGAGGGATAAAATCGAGGCCTTCTTTTAATGTTGTATCTGCTACAGCAGTCGCAAGTACAACAGTATCACCATATTGGGCAATTATTGCCCCATCAGCTTGTTTTGCAATTTTTCCCGTCTCCAGAGTAAGTTTCTTGCCATGAATTTCTGTTTCAACTTTATACATTATTTTCTTATTTCCAAACGTTCTATTACCTTTTCATATCTTTCCTTATTTGATGATTTCAGGTAATCAAGTAGCCTCCTTCTTTGACTTACAAGTTTTAAAAGTCCCCTTCTTGAGTGATGATCTCTTTTATGGGTTTTGAAATGTTCGGTAAGATAATTTATTCTTTTACTCAATAATGCAATTTGCACTTCAGGTGAACCTGTATCATTTTCGTGTAACCTAAAGTCATTGATTATTGACTGTTTAGATGTCTTATCAATCGCCATCACTTCACCACCTTTCAAATTTTTCGTAAACTTAAAAATAACATAGAATTAACAAATCTGTAAATATACATTTTTTTAATAATTAATAATTAAAAAAATCTACACAGTAGATTTACATAAATCTTTTTTCATTTTCTCTTTCAGCACCGCTTGTGCAGCAGCAAGCTTTGCAATAGGAACCCTGAATGGTGAACAACTGACATAATCAAGTCCGACTTTATGACAGAATTCTACTGATTTTGGATCCCCACCATGTTCTCCGCATATTCCTATCTTCAAGCCTTTCTTGACTCTCCTTCCCTTTTCAACTGCTATCTTTATCATGAGTCCTATGCCTGACTGATCAAGTGTTATAAATGGGTCATTCTCCAATATGCCCTTCTCTACATAATACGGAAGGAATCTTCCTGCATCATCTCTTGAAAGGCCGAACCCTGTCTGTGTCAAATCATTTGTACCAAAAGAATAAAAGTCTGCCTGTGTGGCAATTTCATCTGCTGTTAAGGCAGCTCTCGGAAGTTCTATCATGGTACCTATTGTATATTTAACTTTAGTGTTATATTCTTTCTGAACTTTTTCAGCAATTCTTACCGTAAGTTCCCGCATAAATTTGAGCTCATTGACGTGTCCTACGAGTGGAATCATAATTTCCGGTATTACATTTATTTTCTGCTTTGCTAATTCGCATGTAGCCTCCATTATTGCCCTTACCTGCATTTCATAAATCTCAGGATATGTTATACCAAGCCTGCAACCTCTATGCCCGAGCATCGGGTTGAATTCATGTAATGCCTTGTTTCTTGCTTTCAGTTTTTCAAAGGGCACTTCCATTGATACAGAGAGGGCTTTTAATTCTTCATCAGTATGTGGAAGGAATTCATGAAGTGGTGGGTCAAGAAGACGTATAGTTACAGGCAAACCTTTCATTACTTTAAAGATTTCTATAAAGTCTGACTTCTGCATAGGCAACAATTTTACAAGTGCCCTTTCCCGTCCTTCAATATCATCTGCGAGTATCATTTCTCGCATGGCACTTACCCTTTCAGGAGCAAAAAACATGTGTTCTGTCCTGCATAAGCCTATGCCTTCAGCACCAAATTTCCTTGCAACTTCAGAATCATGAGGATTGTCTGCATTTGTTCTTACTCCAAGTTTCCTGAATTCATCTACCCATTGCATAAACTTTCCAAAATCACCTGTGAGCTCAGGCACTACCAGAGAAGCCTCTCCAAGTATAACCTCACCTGTTGTCCCATTCAGTGTTATATAATCATTTTCTTTGATAACAAGATCATTTACAGTAAAATATCTTTGTATCTCATTAATATTTATTGCGCCACAACCCACAACACAGCATTTTCCCATTCCTCGTGCCACGACAGCAGCATGTGAAGTCATTCCTCCTCTTGCTGTAAGAATTCCTTGAGCAGCATTCATTCCTCCAATATCTTCTGGCGATGTCTCCGTTCTTACAAGAATAACCTTTTCGCCTTTGTCTGCTGCCTTTTCAGCATCTTCTGCTGTAAATACAACTTTTCCGACTGCAGCCCCTGGTGATGCTGGAAGACCTTTGGCAATTACCCTAACCTGAGCCTTAGGGTCTATCATGGGATGAAGTAATTGATCGAGTTGTTGTGGATCTATTCTCATTAAAGCGGTCTTTTTGTCGATTAACTTCTCTTTAACCATGCTTATTGCAATCTTAAGGGCAGCAGCAGCGGTTCTCTTGCCTATTCTTGTTTGTAACATATATAGTTTCCCTTCCTGAATTGTAAATTCTATATCAAGCATATCACGGTAATGCTTCTCAAGTTTCTGGTAAATTCTGTTAAGTTCTTTAAAAGCTTCAGGAAGTCTTTTCTTTAATTCTTCTATTCTGAGGGGAGTCCTTATTCCTGCTACAACATCCTCTCCTTGAGCATTTATCAAACACTCTGCAAAAAATCTTTTCTCACCTGTTGATGGGTCTCTTGTAAAACCAACTCCAGTACCTGAATTCTCTCCAAGATTACCAAAAACCATTGATTGAATATTGCACGCTGTACCAAGATCATCAGGGATATCATTCAGACGTCTATATTTAACAGCCCTGTCCCCAAACCATGAATTAAATACTGCACTAATTGCTTTATTAAGTTGTTCCATTGGGTCTGTTGGAAAATCTTCTCCAGTTCCTCTTTTATATATAATCTTGTATTCTTCAATAAGTTCTTTAAGATCCTCTGCTGTCAGTTCAGTATCAAGATGAACTCCTTTTCTTTCCTTTAAACCTTCAAGTGTTTTTTCGAATCTCTGCCTGTCAAGTCCCATAACAATACTACCAAACATTGTAATAAGTCTTCTGTAAGCATCATATACGAACCGTTCATTACCAGTCTTTTTAATCAATGCGTTCATCGTTATATCATTAAGCCCAAGATTTAATACAGTATCCATCATACCAGGCATAGAAAATTTTGCACCTGATCTTACTGAAACAAGAAGAGGGTTAGAAGAGTCACCAAATCTCATTCCCATTACTTTCTCTACCTTCTTCAAGTTATCAATAACCTGTTTCCACATTCCTGGAGGATATTTTTTCCCGGCTTTAAAGTACTCATTACATGCTTCAGTTGTAATAGTGAAACCAGCAGGGACTGGAATCTTCAAATTTGTCATTTCAGCCAATCCTGCTCCTTTCCCTCCTAAAAGATCTTTCATAGTCCCTCTGCCATCAGCTCTGCCGTTACCGAAGAAGTATACGTATTTTTTGACTTTCCTTTTAGTCATAAAAATACCCTCCAAAAGAATTTTTTAATTTATAGAATACCTTAGAGTTACAATTAATTCAACATGTTACATATTATTTGTATTATTTTCTTGACAAAGGATATCGCTTAACAGAGAATATAATTAATAAATAAAATTATTTAAAAATGTGGAGGAATTTAATGAGAAAATATATTGTTTTTAAAATTGCACTTTTTTCAGTTTTATTAATTTTCTATCAAAACATTAATGCTGCTGAATATCCTGCTAAGGATGATAAATTCCCTGATATAACAATTTGTGCACCACAGAATCAAAACGAAAAAGACTACCTTGGTCTTGCAACAATAACACCTTTCAGACTTTCTCAGATAAAAACTGAAGTTTTAATTGTTGAGATTTTCAGCATGTATTGTCCTTATTGTCAGAAAGAGGCACCTGCTGTTAATGAATTGTACACAATTATAAAACAAAGGCCTGACATCAAAGACAGGATAAAGATTATTGGAATAGGTGCAGGCAATACACCTTTTGAGGTAGATTTTTTCAGAGATAAATACAATGTTCCATTTCCACTTTTTGCAGACGAATCTTTTTCTATTCATAAGACGATTGGGGAAGTAAGAACACCATATTTCTTTGTATTGAAGATAAAACAGGATGGTTCTAATAAAGTTATCTTCTCCAGAGTAGGAAGTATTCAAGATCCTAAAGAATTTTTGGATCTTATTATTAAAGAAACTGGTTTAAATTAGGAGGCATAACAATGCTAAATAAAAGAATATTTTATTCTATTTCACAATTAATAATTATATCGTTATTCTTGTCAGTAAACAGTGCCTATAGTGCTTCAGAACAGTTTAAAGGCAAGATCTATAATCCAGGGGTATTGAAATCAACTGATAGCAAAACAAAACTCAAAATCGGTGATAGGGCACCTGATTTCACCCTTCCTTCTTTGACAGGAGAAAAAATAAGACTCAGTCAGTATCTCGGGAAGAGGAATGTTGTTATTTCTTTTGTGCCGGCAGCATGGACTCCTGTATGTTCAGATCAATGGCCTGGTTATAATATTGCACAATCTCTTTTTGAAAAAAATGATGCTATATTACTCGGTATCACAGTTGACAATATACCTACACTTTACGCATGGACAAATGAAATGGGAGGCTTATGGTTTCCTGTGCTTTCAGACTTCTGGCCTCATGGTGCGGTAGCAAAAAAATATGGGATACTACGGTCAGATGGAGTCACTGAAAGAGCACTTTTTATTATTGATAAAAAAGGTATTATACGTTACATAGATATACATGATATTAATAAGAGACCAAAGCTTGAAATTCTTATCAAAGAGCTTGAGAAACTTGGGAAATGATAAAAAAAAATTTTTTTTAATCTCTATTTTAATTTGTTCTTTTATTTATAATTCTGAAAATTCATTGTATGCAGATGGTATTAGTTCAGATATAAAATTTAGTATTCCTGATCTTGTATTTAACAGCCCTGTTCCAAAAGAGACATTGCAATATCTTGGAATTTCAAGTAATAAAAAAATATCTCTTACGAATATGAAAGGATCTCTGATTATTATCGAAGTTTTCAGTACATATTGTACGAGCTGCCCCAGAAATGTACCTGTGATTAACAGTGTTTATTCAGCTATTGAAAAAGACCCCTCTTTAAAGGGGCGCGTAAAAGTTATCGGAATTGCTGTTGGTAATAATGTAAAAGAAACAGATATATACAGAAAGGAATATCGGGTTTTATTCCCTGTTTTTACTGATTACGAGTTTCTGAATCATAAAGCCCTTGGCAGTCCAAGAGTGCCATATACACTTTTTATAAAACGTGATGTGAGTAGAAAAAATATGGTAGTTTATACACATCAGGGTATTTTTGAAGACAATATGGATATTATTCTTAAGATTAAAGAATTCGTCCATTAATATACTGCAAAATCAAAATAAATTATAATAGATAAATTTAAATGGAAATTATAGAAAACCTTATATTGCAACTTACAAAACTCCCTGGGATTGGAATAAAAACTGCTCAGAGACTCGCTTTTTTTATTCTTAATATGCCTGAGGAAGATGCAAAAGGAATTTCAGAAGCAATTAAAGAAGTTAAAGATAAAGCACGTTTTTGCAAAGAATGCTTTAATATTACAAAAGATGAAGTTTGCAGTATATGTAAAAATAGCTCAAGAGACAGGAGAAAAATTTGTGTAGTAGAAGAACCAAGTAATATAATTGTTATTGAGAGAGCAAAATGTTTTAATGGTCTTTACCACGTTCTTTTCGGTTCAATTTCACCTATTGATGGTATAACGCCTGATAAACTCAAAATTCACGAACTAATATCAAGGGTTCAAAGAGATTCAATACAAGAAATTATTATAGCTACCAATCCGAACACTAAAGGTGAAATGACCGCTCAATATATACGCGAGATGCTAAAATCTTTTCCAGTGAAGGTAACACGCATTGCTTATGGTCTTCCCATAGGTGGAGATATTGAATTTGCTGACGAGGTAACCCTTAGCAAGGCAATCGAAGGAAGAAAAGAAATTTAATAATCATGAATGGTTTCTTAACATAAGCTCTACGGGATGTGGATTTAGATAATATTGACTCTTTAAATAAGGCTCATCAAACTTTTTCACATAATGTTTAACAAGAACCATAGGTACTATTAAAGGCACAAAACCTTTGTGATATTGTTCGATAATTTCAAGCAATTCCTGTTTATCGTCTCTCGATAGTTTATCTTTCAGATAACCAACTATATGTAGCAAAACATTTGTATTTTTCTTTACAGTAGCCATCAGTTTGAGTCCCTCCATTAGAATCTTTATATATTCTGAATATAGTAAGTTACTGCTATATTTCTTTGCATGTGCAATTATTTTTCCGAGAGCACTATAATGTTTTGGACTGTGTGATAATATAAGGAGTTTAAGTTCAGTATGGAATGATATCATGTCACTGATTTTTTTGGGCCGGGAGGTAAATTCTTTCCATTTTTTAAAAACAAATACTCTCTCGATAAAATTTTCTCTCAAAGCAGGGTCATGCAATCTTCCTTCGTCAATTACAGGTAATAGAGGAAATTTACGAATAAATGCCCCACCGAATATACCAGAACCTTTTCTATTCGGAATTCCGGAATGGGTATAAACAGTCACTCCACCTATTCCAGAACTGGGAGATCTGCTTTTGAAAATAAATCCACACAGGTCTTCTTTCTCAATCTCTTTCAATTTGCTTTCTGTCCATTTAAGCATGCCATCTGTATGGTCAATACCTGTTTTTATAGTTATTAGACGTGGCGATTCTGGGTCTCCTATTAGGCGCATAGATTCCCGTGGGATAGGCAGTCCATATTCGACTTCAGGACATACTGGCAACCATTCAAAATATTTACCAAGAGTATCAGTTATATAGCGGTCAAGTTTGTGCCCTCCGTCATATCTTACATTCTTTCCAAGCAGACAACTGCTGATTCCTATTTTTATCTTCTCCATCTTTAATCTATTTTCCTTTTATCTTCTCTGCCCATTTTTCAGCTTTATAGAGTATTTCAGATTCATCCACTGTTGTAATCTTACCGTTGTTAACAACCCACTTTCCATTTACCATCACCCTCTGAACATCAGAAGCTCTCATTGCATATACAATATGCGAGTAAATATCATAAATTGGAACCATATGAGGTTTATGAATAGTAGCAATAACGAGATCTGCTATCTTTCCGATTTCAAGACTTCCAATAGATTTTCCAAGGCCTAAAACTTCAGCACCCCAACGAGTTGCCATACACAGCACATGTCTTGCATCCATAACAGTCGGGTCTTTTGAAACTGCTTTATGCAGCTTTGCAGCAGTCGACATTTCACTAAAAATATTTAGATCATTATTACTTGCAGCACTGTCTGTTCCGAACGTAACTTTTACTCCAGCATTTAGCATTTTGGTAACAGGAGCGATTCCAGAAGCAAGTTTGAGGTTACTTTCGACACAATGTGAAACCCCGACTTTTCTTTCAGCAAGTATTTCTATTTCCCTTTCAGTCAACCAGATACAATGTGCAGCAATTACCCTTTCATCGAGAAACCCAAGACTATTAAGATATTCGACAGGTTTCATCCGAAATCTTTTCTGAATTTCATTTACCTCTGTTTTTGTCTCTGATAGATGTATATGTATGGGTGTATCATAAGCATCGGCAATTTTACGCGCACGTTTCAGGGTATCCGATCCACACGTATAAAGAGCATGAGGAGCAATACAAGGAGTTATATACTCATCACCTTTCCAGTTCTTTATGAATGACTCTGCATTCGTAAAATATTCATCTGAATTCTGTGCTGTTTTGCTTGGAAAATCCAGTATTCCTGAACCTAAAACAGCCCTCATACCAATTTTTTTAGTAACCATTCCTGCAGCGTCTTCATAAAAATACATATCATTATATGTTGTAATTCCACCTTTGAGCATTTCGACGCATGCAAGTTCAACCGCATCCGCAATAAAATCAGGGCTTAACCATTTATTTTCAGCTGGCCAGATATGATTTTCAAGCCAGATCTTCAAAGGTAAATCATCAGCTATTCCTCTGAAATAGACCATAGCTGCGTGTGTATGAGTATTAATCAATCCTGGGAATATAACAGTGCTTTTTGTTTTGATAACATTTGACGATGAATATTTTTGAAATATGTTCTGAAATGTCCCGATATCTATAATCTTTTTTCCATTTACTCCAATAGCACCATCTTTGATAATACTTAGCTTCATATCCATTGGTAGGACATAATCAGCACCTATAATGTAATCAATCTTTTGCATAATCTATTCAAAGGTTGTCATTCCTGCCCTATCAAATAAGGGATAAATCCAGCAGGAATTAAGAAAAACAGACTACTTGAAGGCCTATAGATCAAACCATTTCTAAAAGTTTCTCTGCTATTTGAACCGCATTTAGAGCTGCACCTTTCCTCAGATTGTCTGCGACTATCCACATATTAATTCCATTTTCTATTGACTCATCCTCTCTGATCCTGCCGACATAGGTTTCATCTTTTCCAGCAACATCGAGCGGAATCGGATAAATGTTTTTATCAGGGGCATCATATAAGATTACTCCTGGTGCTTTTGATAGAATCGCTCTTACTTCATTCACTGACAATTTAGAATCTGTTTCTATATTCACTGACTCTGAATGCCCTCTGAATACAGGCACCCTCACGGTTGTTGCAGTCACTCTTATAGAATTATCTCCCATAATTTTTCTTGTCTCGTTAACCATTTTCATTTCTTCTTTTGTATATCCATTCTCAAGAAATTTATCAATGTGAGGAAGCACATTGAATGCAATCTGATAAGGATAAACGTTACATATTACTTCTCTGAAATTCATAAGATCCGTTGTCTGCCGCAGGAGCTCATCTATTGCTTTTTGTCCAGTTCCAGATACAGCCTGAAAAGTCGTCACAACAACTCGTTTAATTTTTGATACGTCATGAATTGGTTTTAATACAACCACCATCTGTATAGTTGAACAATTTGGATTAGCAATAATTCCTTTATGCCATTTTAAATCATGTGGATTAACTTCAGGAACTACAAGCGGGACTTCAGGATCCATTCTCCACTGACTGGAATTATCTATCACAACACAACCTGATTGAGCAGCTACAGGTGCCCATATTTTCGACCTTTCAGCACCTGCCGAAAACAAAGCGATATCTATTCCTTTAAAAGAATTTTCTTTAAGGGTTTCAACTGGAATCTCTTTTTTCCAAAACTGCATTTTTTTACCTTCAGAACGTTCAGAGGCAAAAAGTCTTATCTCAGCTATCGGAAATTTTCTTTCTTCAAGTGTTTTAACCATCTCATTTCCGACAGCTCCTGTTGCTCCAACTACTGCAACTACATATCTATCTTTTTTCATCAACATCGATAAAACCCCTCCATTCAAAAAATTTAAATTGACATATTTTAATCTATATATACCTTTTAGGGCAAAAAATAAGATATCCACACATGTTCGACCAAAAATCAATTAAAATGCTGATAAAAGCTTCTATTCGTTTTATCATTGTTATGCATCCACATTTTCAATTTTCTCTTTTCAAATTTAACAATATAGTGCTTGATATTGAACATTATTGACTCTATGCAAAAGATTAAAAAGTTAACACCTTATCTGCCTCTTTGACTGATTCATAAAGGTCGTTCATATATCCGATAGGACAAACTTTTGTTTCCACAAGACCGTGGGCCTTCATGCATACACCTCAGACATACATATTGCCTTTAAACTTGTCAATCTGTTCCTTCACATTGAACTGCTCGCTATTGATCTGCTCAAAAAGAACCCCTTTCCCAAGCATAAATACGTTTACTTCATCACCTTTTTCAACGGATATATTGGCTAAACGCATAGCATTGTAAACTGTTTCGGCATCATCTGAAGAAATAATAAAAAGAATGTTCACTCGCATTTCCTCCTTTCCTATTCAAAAGTTTTTTGTGATAAAATGAATTTTTTCGAAGATTGTTTTCTTAAATAATAAATGGGACAAGCTTAAATTACCTTTTTATGGATATATTAATATTTTAATAAATTGTCAGAGATTATTCACTATGAGGGAGTAGTAATTGATTATTTTCTTTTAGAACATTTAAAATTATGACTTAAATAGAGGAGATACAATGGGATTTTTTAATAAACTAAAAGAGAGTTTAACAAAGACAAGAAAGACACTCGTTGAAAAAGTCGAGGCTATTCTTACTGGCAGAAAGATTGATGAAAAAACTCTCGAAGAACTCGAGGAAGCATTGATTGCTGCTGATGTTGGTATTAAAGCTACTTCAGAAATAATTTCGTCTATACGTGAAAAATCAAAAAAAGGTGAGGCAAATGATTTAATATCTGTAAAGGATCTTATGAAGCAAGAGATGATAACAATTCTTGATCATCCACAGCCAATTTCAGTTAACAGAAGCAAACCTTTTATAATCCTCGCTATAGGCGTAAATGGTGTAGGAAAAACAACTACAATAGGAAAGCTTGCAAGCAGATTTCGTAGACAAGGGCTTTCTGTTTTGCTTGCAGCCGGTGATACTTTTAGAGCTGCTGGTATAGAACAGCTTGAAATATGGGCAAAAAGGGCAGAAACACAATTAGTAAAACATCAAAAAGGTTCAGACCCATCTGCAGTTGTTTTCGATGCTGTTGCGGCTGCAAAAAGCCGGAATATAGATGTTGTTATTATAGATACTGCTGGAAGACTTCATACTAAAATAAATCTTATGGAAGAATTGAAAAAGATCAAAAGAACAATAGAGAAAGCTTTGCCAGATGCTCCTCAGGAAATACTTCTCGTAATTGACGCTACAACAGGACAGAACGCTTTGCAACAGGCAAAACTCTTCAACGAAGCTATAGGTGTTACAGGTATAGCTTTAACTAAACTTGATGGGACAGCAAAAGGCGGGATTATTTTTGCTATTAAAAAAGAACTCGGAATTCCTGTAAAGCTCATCGGTGTGGGCGAGGGAATAGATGACCTCAGGGATTTTGAGCCACGAGAGTTTGTTGATGCACTTTTTTCATAAAATCAATCCATATAGGTAAAGCAGCCCTTGATCCTGTCTCTTTTGATCCTATTGGTTTATGATTATCTCTCCCAACCCATACCCCTACTGCTATTCTGTCATCAAACCCAATAAACCATGCATCTGTATATTCATTTGTAGTTCCTGTCTTTCCATATACCGGGAATTTTAATTCTTTTGCCTTATAAGCAGTACCCTCATCAACAACAGCCTTAAGAAGTATTTTCATTTCTTCAACCTTATCTTCAGTTAATAATTGTTCCATGGAAATTTGATTCTCGGCAATAAGCACCCCATCTCTATTGAAGAGTCTTTCATAAAAAATCGGATTTAAACGATGACCTGTAGCAAAAGTTGCATAAGCATATACCATATCTATAAGAGTAACGTCTGATGCTCCAAGTGCAATTGGTAAATATGGTTCTAGCTTACTAGTTATTCCACATCTTTTAGCGTTTTTAATAATTTCTTCGACACCAACTTCAGAGGCAAGTCTAACTGTTGCAGCGTTTAGAGATTTTGCAAGAGCAGTTCTTAAAGTTACTGCTCCGTGGTATTTTCCATCATAGTTCTCTGGAGACCAGACTTGACCTGCTTTTGCACCAGGAAAAGATATAGGCGCGTCCTGGATTAAATCATTTGACCTCATACCTTTTTCGATCGCTGTGAGATAAACAAATGGTTTGAAAGCTGAGCCTGGTTGTCTGAGTGCATGAGTTGCTCTGTTGAATTGGTTCCTCCAGAAATCAATTCCACCAACCATTGCCTTAATATGTCCAGTTCTTATATCAACTGCAATAAGTGCTGCCTCGACTGGTGGTTTAACCCGTTTTTGTATATTTAAGACTCCTTCTATTACTGCTTTTTCAGCGATTTCCTGCATTCTTGAATCAATAGTTGAATATATCTTGTATCCTGATGTGTAAAGACTATTTCCTATTTTAGATTCGAGTTGCTGCCTGAGTATCTCAATAAAATATGGTGCATCATATTTTCTGAAATGAGCTGTTGAAGGGATAAGGTCATTCTGAGCCTCTATAAATTGAGCTTCAGTAATAAAATTATTTTTCAACATCTGTTTGAGAACAAAATCTCTTCTCTCTTTTGCTTTATTTAGATTTTTGAATGGTGAGTATACTGAAGGTGCTTTCGGAATAGAGGCAAGCAGTGCCGCCTCTGAAATAGTTAGAGCATTTGTAGATTTTCCGAAATAAGTTTGAGCTGCGGCCTCTATTCCATAAGCCCTTGTCCCAAAATACGCCTGATTCAGATACATACCAAGTATTTCATCTTTTGTATATCGCTGTTCGATTTTTATTGAAAGCGCTGCCTCTTTTATTTTTCTTTTTATGCTCTTATCTGGCTTCAGGAATAGCATCCTTGCAAGCTGCTGCGTAATCGTACTTCCACCCTCTACAATTTCTCCAGATTTAATATCATGCCATAGTGCCCTCAAAATTCCAATAAAGTCAATACCTGGATGCATATAAAAACGGACGTCCTCTACCGATATAAATGCCTTTTTCACATGATCGGGAATCTTATAATAAGGAATGTAAGTCCTTCTTTCGATATAAAGTTCTGCAATGACCATACCATCACTGGAATATACAATCGACGATTCAAGAGGAGTGTATTCTTCAAGCAATCTTATATTTGGAAGATCCGAGATAGTCCAGAATATAAAACCACCGATAGACCCTATCAGGATAGAAATGACAATAAAAACTGCTATTATTTTGTTATAAAATGCTGTTTTTTCTGCTTTCCTAATTTCGTCATCAAGCCGTGACATTTATTGATTATATTATGACACAGCCTTTTTTATCTCTTCCATCACCAATTCAATGATTCTGGGGATCTTTGCTTTTACCTCTGGAGATAAGTCCATGCTCATCTCAAAGGACTTTGGCTCGACACCGATAACGGTCGTCTGGGGCGTCTTTCCTATCAATCCTGATAAGTCTATTACCTCTAAAATACCTATTTGATGAACAGATGTTTTGAAACCTTTTGGAACATTTTTTATTTCATTAATATCAAATCTATAAATAGATCCAGGATCTGCTCCTCCTTTTACAGCATCAATAACAATTAAATGGTCAGCCTCTGTAATTATGTTTAAAAGTCGGAATCCGTCTGTGCCACCTTCTATTACAGACACTCCAGAGGGCATTTTCATCTTCATAAGTTCATTTGCTATATGAACACCTACACCTTCATCTGAAAGCAGGATATTACCAATTCCAAGTATTACAATTTTTTTGGGGGAGACAGCGTCTCCCCCAATGGTTTCTTGCTGCGAAGCTTTTGATAAGTGGTTCATTCTATGATGAATTTCTTAATCTCATTTGTTTGAGGATCAATTATATGTATTGCACAAGCAAGACATGGATCAAATGAACGAATAACACGAACAACATTAATTGGATTATCAGGGTCAGGCACAGGAACTCCAATGAGAGACTCTTCATACTGTCCGCGTATCTCATTTTCACATCGTGGTGAAGCATTCCATGTTGATGGAACAACAGCCTGATAGTTTTCTATCTTCTTATTCTTAATTTTTATCCAGTGGCCAAGCGCACCTCGCGGAGCTTCATAGAATCCTGCGCCCATTCCAGCCTCTGGAGGATTCCAATGGTTGGTATCATGAATTTTGAATCCAGGCTTTGTCATTTCTATAAGTAATTGATCTAACCAATGATAACAGGCATCAACTACCAATTTTGTCTCAATAGCACGTGCTGCATGACGTGCCACTGCACCGGGTTTTGCTCCTTTTTTAACAAGACCTATGATGTCAGGATTTTTTGCTACAAGCATCCTTGCTAAAGGTCCAACTTCCATGGGTTTACCATTGTAACGGGGTGCCTTGATAAAACTATAAGCGCCCTTTTTATCGAGATCGAACACCTGTTCACCATTATATGGATGAACTGGTTTATTGTTTTTATACCATCCATATTTTACTGATTCAGTTATCTTATCAGGATCAAATTTATCTATCTTAATCTCAGCCGGATTCATCCCGACAATAACACCAGCAGGGAAGACAAGTTCCTTCCCGTTTGGTTCCTTTTCAAACGCCCCATAGGAGAGATAATTATAATGACCTCCACCTACACCCATCTCTGCAAGCTTCCATAAAGGACCAGTTCCAAACAGTAACACATCGGGAATGTATACCTCGTTAACAAACTTGGCTTGTTCATCGAGCATAGTTCGAAATCTGGCTACCTGATTTACATCAGGATAAGAAGTAACACCACCTACAACAATATTCTGGTAATGAGGTGTTCTTCCACCCCATATAGCACCCATATTTCTGGCTTTTGCATTCATTTTCAGGGCATCTATGTAATGTTTTACTGCCATGATCACCAGCTCAGGGTCATTTACACAAAATTCATCTGGTTCATACCTTGGTGTTAGAGGATAAGTATCATTGGATTTTACCAGAGAGAGGATTTTATCTTTTACAGCAAGAAGTTCTTTATCATTTCCTTTATATTCTGCAATAGCCATGATATCAATATAATCAAGAGCACTTAATTGATAGAAATGAATTAAATGGTCATAAATGTATTCTGCACCCATAACGAGATTTCTGATTAATGTTCCTCCCCATGGAACTTCGGCTCCGAATGCAGCATCTAAAGCACGTGCAGAAGCCATCTGGTGAACACTATAACAAACGCCGCAAAAACGACTTGTTATATATGATGCATCCCGTGGATCTTTACCTGTCAACATTGCTTCAAATCCACGTGCCATTGTACCACTACTCCAGGCATTTTTCACTTTACCATTTTCAATTTCTACTTCTATCTTCAAATGACCTTCTATTCTTGTTATTGGATCGATAGTAATTTTCTTTGCCATTATAATCACCTCCTTTAACTGTTCTTTTTATCAGTTAAATTTGATTCTCTCATAGCCCAGAACCGTTTTGAAGTTTCACTTTCAGCAGTATATAATGGCGTCATTTCAGCATAAAAACCTGGCTCAGCACATCCCATACAAACTCCTCCACAATCGATACAGAAACTTATACCATCATTCCACCTGCGGACAGCACAGTCAGATGTTGTCATGGGGCCTTTACATCCCTTTTCGAACATACACCAGTCTTTCTGATTTGGATCATTCCAGTCTCTAAGAAACCTTCCTGCATCAAAATGCGCACGACGTCTGCAATTATCATGTATTGTTTCTTTGAAGTACATCACAGGTCTTCCGATTTTATCCAGTTCCGGGACCTTCCCCGTTGTAAGGAAATACAGAATTGTTCCGGCCAGATGATCAGGATGAACAGGGCAAGTCGGAAGATTAATAACAGTTTTTCCTGGCAACGCCTTATTTAATCCTACACCTTTTGTTGGGGTAGCAGCCGGTATCCCGCCATATGTTGCACAGGCACCTACTGCAATAACTGCTGCTGCTTTTTTAGCAGTTTCTTCAAGTATTACTCGAAAAGCCTTTCCGCCTATCATGCAGAATCTATCATCTGCTGATGGCACTGAACCTTCAACGATCAATACATATCCGCCTTTTTCTACTGTCTCATGAAGAACCTTTTCAGAGATATCTCCTGATGCTGCCATTACTGTTTCATGATACCTGAGAGATATTTTATCAAGAATTATAGAAGATGCAGGTGGATAAAGAATTTGTGAAAATGCGATGGTACACCCCGCGCAGTCCTGTCCCTCTAACCATAAAACTGGCGGCTTTTTGGAGGAAGTCTCCATTGCATGCACAACTTTAGAAGTAAATTCCAGTTCTGATATACCGAATAAAGCAGCTGTCGCAGCGCAATATTTCAAGAAATCCCTTCTACTCACACCACGAATTTCAAAAATACTATTTAGATTTTTACTAAAACGAACCAACTCATTCATTTGTCACCTCCATAAATCCTTGAACTTTTACTCGGAAAAGGGAATACTTAATTATTTTTTAATATTCCCTCATCACCTCCTCTATCCGTGCCTATCTGCTGAACAGACAGGACAATTTAAAGGTTTATAACAGTTAATAATAATTCACCTATCTATTTAACATTTATCAAAAAAAACTTTCCATTGTCAAATTATTTTTTTAATTAGAATAATGTATATGTTGTGAGAAGATTTATTTTTCGATACCATAGTGCACTTTTAACTGATGGTCTCATGAATATTTCTATTCATTGAACATACACCCCCCTTTAATTCCCCCCTTGGCAAGGGGGGACAAAGGGGGGTGTATCGAGTTAAAGAAATTTTCGAGCAATATCTGCATTATTTGGGTTAAAGAGATTTATCTACCTAATAGCAGCCAGTAAAGACGAGCGCATTACTGCTATATCAGGTTTTTTGCCTGTCCATATTTCAAAAGAAAGGGCTCCCTGCCAGATGAGCATTTCCGATCCATCGAGGGTCAAACATCCTTTTTCAGTAGCTTTTTGGATTAAGGGTGTCTTTTTATATATGAGATCATATACTATCTGATCCTTTCTTAAAAGACCGATATCGAGAGGTAATGGATCGTTACCTTTCAAACCTAATGGAGTTGTATTTATTATCATATGATATTTTTTAATATCTGTAACATCTTCAAGCGAAATAACATTTTTATTTTTATTAAACCTATTCAAGTCTTTGACGAGATTTTCAACCTTATACTGAGTTCTTCCAGAAATTGCAAGTGATTTTGCTTTCTGACTGATATAGTAACCTATAGCACGCGCTGCGCCTCCTGCCCCTATTATAAGTATGTCCTTTCCTTCAAGTGAAATATTTTTTTCTGTTAGTGATTGTATGAATCCTATGCCGTCTGTGTTGTATCCTGTTAATTTGCCGTTTGTATTTACAATTGTATTAACAGCACCGATAATAGAAGCTTCTTCTTTAATCTCGTCAAGAAGCGGCATTACTTTTTCCTTATGAGGTATAGTAATATTGACTCCTCGTAAATTAAGGGCTCTTATTGATTTCACAGCATAAGGAAGGTCATCAGGAAGGACAAGAAAAGGGACATAACAATAATCAAGCCCGAGATTTTCAAATGCCGCATTATGCATTACAGGGGACAATGTATGTTCGATAGGATAACCAAAAATTCCAGTAATCTTGGTATGGCCTGTTATCTTCATTTTTCTATCTCGTTGAGGATTCCAATAAGTTCTGAATAATGATAAAAACATCTATCTGGGTATAAACCATTATATTCTCTGTATTCCGATCCGAAAAGAATAAATCTCATACCTGCATTTTTTGCTCCTTTAAGATCCTTCATAGGATTGTCTCCTATATAAATTGACTCCTCAGATTTAACTCCAAATTTTTCCATAGCATAAGTGAACAATCTTATATCAGGCTTCTTAAATCCCATTTTCGATGACAAAATCTTTGTATTAAATAACTGATCGATACCAAGCACTGACATTTCTGGCTCTGCAAATATCCACTGTGCATCAGAAATTATGGCTATCTTATATTTTTTAGCAATAGTATTAATAACATCATAGGATCCATCAAAAACTGAAAAATGTTTAAGCGTAAGAGCCCTGAAAAATAAAGCAATATTTGTCACAAAATACTTTGGACATTTTTTTCTTCCATATCCCTGAAGAATACTAAAGAAGATTTTATATACATCAACTTCAGGATATTTTTCTTTGCTGTTCTGCATATCTTTCTGAATAAGTGCAAAATAGGATTTCTTTAGTTCATCAGGTGGGATATTAAAAGAATAATATGATAGATATCTTGAAAGTGTTTCATAAACAGAATCATCATATTCGTCAGTCCTGATATCAATTAACGTTCCATAAAGATCAAAAAAAATAGCTTTTATCATCTTAATTTAAGCCCCCATCTTAAACACTCCATGGCTTCAAAAGCAAGTCTTTTCCTGTAGTTCCAATCAAGATAATTGTTTCTTGCTATTCTTAATTCTGTTAGTGCCATATAAAATGGGTTTCTGAAAGTAATTTCTCTGAATGCTCTCGCAACATTCTTAAAGTGACTTGAATAAGATTTAAGAAAATGGCTGATAAATGGTTCTGAAGCATATGAATTACCTGTTCTCCACATAAATGCATGTTTTAATTCACCACATACCATACCAACATCGAACACAGAATCAGAATGTCTCATCCTCTCGAGGTCTATTGCTACAACATTTCCACTTTCCATAAATATAAAATTTGTTGGCGTCGCATCACCATGTATAATGACACTTTTCACATTTTGAAGTAATCCTCTATTAATCCATTTATCCATAAATTTTAGATATAACAATCTGTCACCTTTAGAAATTACTGTTTGGATATATAGTTTATTTAATATCTTTTGAAAATATGTAATTACTGAATCCAGATCTACGTTACAATTCATAGAAGTTTTTCTGTGGAATTCATGAAGAAATTTTGCAAGTCTCGAAAGCTTATCTTTTAAAACATCTTTTTTGTTTTCAAATACTGCTTTTTTCAGGTAATAATCAAGGTCTTTTCCTGAAATAAATTCCTCTGTTAGGGCAAGACCTATTTTCTCTTCTCTATTAATTGGACGCACAACATAAAGAGGATATTTATCGAAACCATAGCTCCTTATCTTTATTAGATTATCGAATTCAGCCTTTTTCCTGAGAAGTCTGTCTTGCTGAGGATCATTTAATCGAAAAAATTTACCTATTATTGAGATTCGGGACTTCTCTTCTGTATATTTGTAAACTCTCTTTGAAGACATTTTGTCTACATGAATAATAGGGCTTTTTACGTCTGGATATATCTGCTCAAGAAGTATATCATAGAGGGGGTCATAACTGTTTAATGTTCCAAGGTATTGAGTAGCCATAAAGAATTTCACCAGTTCTATATTTTTTCTTCATAACCTGTAATCAAAACAGGATAACCCTCATCTGCAAGAGTATTTGCAAGAGAATATATATTTTTCCGTGAGCTGAATTTTCCTATCCTAACTCTGTAAAAATTCTTCCCTTCAATCTCTGCTTCTGTAATATATACTTTGTTATATTTCATCTCAAGGGCTTTCTTCAATCTAATGGCATTCGAAATTTCTATAAAAGACCCTATCTGCAAAGTAAAAGGACCTTCTCTGGCAACATCCTTAACTTCTCTTATATATGAATCATCTCTTCCTGAATAATCGATTCTTACTTTTCCAACACCGTCTTGTATTAGACCTATTTCTTTTGCTACAGCATATGAGAGATCAATATCTCTTCCTTCAACAAAGGGCCCCCTGTCATTCACAATACAATATGCTTTCTTATTCGTGGAGATATTTGTAATCACAAGTTTGGTGCCAAAAGGATAACTTCTATGTGCACATGTCATAGCATACATGTTAAAAATTTCTCCTGAAGAAGTCGGTTTGCCGTGAAACTCTGTTCCATACCAGGAGGCAACAGCATAACCGCTGTCCGGATATTTTTCATAGCGCACAGAGGCACAGGAAGTTATATGAACAATAAGACTAATAAGAATTAACAGACAAATATAATGTTTCAATAAAAATTTCTCTTCTAAAGAATATACCTGCTCAAATCCTCGTCTTTGACGATTTCATTCAACTTATCTCTTACATACTTTTTGTCTATTACGAGCTTACCATTCTTTTTTTCAGGTGCTTCAAAGGAGATATCTTCAAGGAGTTTTTCAAGAACTGTATGAAGTCTTCTTGCCCCAATATTCTCTGTCTTCTCATTAACATGTGCTGCTATACCTGCTATTTCATCTATAGAATCTTCTGTAAAATCTAATGTTACATCCTCTGTAGAGAGCAAAGCTGTATATTGTTTGATTAAAGCATTGTAAGGTTCAGTCAAAATTTTAATGAATTCCTCTTTCCCAAGAGCATCTAATTCAACCCTTATTGGAAAACGCCCCTGTAATTCAGGTATAAGATCAGATGGCTTTGACATGTGAAAAGCCCCTGCAGCAATAAATAGAATATGTTCTGTTTTTACTGGTCCGTGTTTAGTTGTTACAGTTGTTCCTTCAACAATTGGCAATAGATCTCTCTGCACACCTTCACGTGAAACATCAGGTCCGTGTGAATATCCTCTGCTTGCAATCTTGTCTATTTCATCTATGAACACAATACCTGTCTGCTCAACTCTCTCAATTGCTTCTTTTGTTACCTTGTCAATATCAATAAGTTTGTTCGCCTCTTCATTCTGTAATATTGACAGCGCTTCACTAATTTTTACTTTCTTTCTTTTTGCCCTCTCTGGCAGAAAGTTTCCGAGCATTTCTTTTAGATTAATTTCGAGGTCTTCAAGCCCGACATTTGAAACTACACCAAAGGGTATCATCTTCTCCTTTACTTCTATGTCAACGTATCTGTTGTCAAGCTTTCCTTCCCTGAGTTGTGCTCTGAGTCTCTCCCTTGTCTCTCTGTGTTTCTCTCTTTCCTCTTCTTCTATTCCTGTTCCCCTTAAAGTTTTTGGTTGGGGCAGTAGCAGATCGAGAAGACGTTCTTCTGCAAGAGCTTTTGCTTTTTCTTGAACTTTTTCAACATGTTCTGTTTTGACCATGTTTATAGATATTTCTGTAAGATCTCTTATCATCGATTCAACATCTCTTCCAACGTACCCCACCTCGGTGAACTTCGACGCTTCAACTTTTACGAATGGGGCATTCGCTAATCTTGAAAGTCTCCGTGCAATTTCTGTCTTACCAACACCAGTAGGGCCTATCATAATTATATTCTTAGGTAATACTTCATCTCGCAATTCAGGTGAAAGTCTTTGTCTGCGCCACCTGTTCCTCATAGCAATTGCTACTGCTTTCTTAGCCTTGTGCTGCCCTATTATATATTTATCAAGTTCTTCAACAATTTTTTTAGGTGTAATGTTATCCATTAATCTCCTCTATTGCAATATTTTCATTTGTATATATACAAATATCTGAAGTTATCTTCATTGCTTTTTCTATAATTTCCTTTGCCGATAGTTCAGTATTTTCGATAAGCGCTCTTGCCGCTGCCTGTGCATAAGGTCCTCCTGAACCAATAGCTGCAATTCCGTTTTCAGGTTCTATTACATCCCCTGTGCCTGAGATAATAAATATGTGTTCATTATCAGCAACAACAAGCATAGCCTCAAGCCTTCTCAATATCTTGTCTGTTCTCCAATCTTTTGCGAGCTCTACAGCAGCTTTTGTTATATTTCCACGATAAGTTTCAAGTTTAACTTCAAACTTTTCAAACAAAGTAAAAGCATCGGCAGTTGCACCAGAAAATCCAGCAAGAATCTTGTCTCCAAACATCTTTCTGATTTTCCTGGCATTCTTTTTTAATACAGTATTCCCCATTGTAACCTGTCCATCACCTCCGATAGCAACCCTTTCATTACGCTTTACACAGAGTATAGTTGTACCCTTCAATTTGTTTTGTTCATTCATTTTTGTAATCTCTTCACTTTCATTTTTACTTTTAGCTTATCCCTGACTTCCTTTCTTCTGAACTATTGGTGTAAAAGCCTTTTTTTCTCCTGCAAGTGGATGTGACTTATCATAAACATCCATCAAATGAGTAATATCTAAATGAGTATATCTCTGTGTTGTCGAGAGAGAAGAATGACCCAAAAGTTCTTGAATAACTCTAAGGTCAGCACCTCCTTGTAAAAGATGACTTGCAAAAGAGTGTCTAAAAGTATGGGGACTAACCTTTTCATTAAATCCTAAAGTTCGTGCATATTTAACTACTATACGTCTCACACTTCGGTCTGTCAACCTACTTCCAAGTCTATTCAAAAATAAAGCCCTGTCTTTGCTTTTAAATAACATTCTTTCAACAAGATAAGTTTTTACAGCATCAATCGCCTTTGACCCAATTGGAACAATACGTTCTTTTCTACCCTTACCGCGTATTTTTATCAGGGCATCTTTCAAATGAATATCATCAGTATTGAGTCCTGAAAGTTCACTCACTCTAAGACCACTTGAATAAAGAAGTTCTAAAATTGCTCTGTCTCTTGCTGGCAGAAAACCTATCCCTTCAGGTTTCTCTACAAGTGCAAATACATCATCAACTGATAAAAACCGTGGTAAAAGTTTTGCAGTCCTGATATGTGACACAAGTTTTGCAGGATTGAATGTGACAAATCTTTCCCTGTATAAATATGAAAAAAATGATCTGATACTGGAAAGACGCCTGCTCACAGTTGTTTTATTCAGACCCTTCCTAATCTGTTCTGCAATAAAACCCCTTATATCGACCATATCGATTTCTTCTGGTTTAGTTTTTACATATTCAAATAATTCTTCAAGGTCTTTTTTATAAGCCCTCAGTGTATGTGTTGATACACCTTTTTCGATTTCAAGATATCTTATAAACTGATCAATGTATTTATTCATAATTTTATCTGCGAATTTATGATTTCAATCCCCTTCATATCTTCGACATTAAATATTTTTACATCATTTACTATTCTCCTGATAAGTCCTGATAGAACTTTTCCAGGACCCACTTCGATAAATGTATCCACTCCTGAATCTTTCATCAGCCGCACTGAATCCTCCCAGAGTACCGGACTGCCAAGCTGTTGTATGAGTGATTTCTTTATATCTTCTGCATCCTCTATAAAATTCGCATCTTTATTGCTGATAAAATGAATTGTTGGCCTTTTAAATTTTATTGTATCAAGAATTTCAGAAAGTTGCCTGGATGCCGTTTCCATTAATTTACAATGAGAAGGGACACTCACTGTTAAGGGCACTGCCCTTTTGGCACCAGCCTCTTTACATAAATTTATAGCTTCTTCTACTGCATCTTTTTCACCTGAAATCACAATCTGTCCAGGACAGTTATAATTCGCAGGATAAGCATATCCTGACTTCAAAGATAGGCATATTTCATCAACTTTGTTTCTTTCTAAACCAAGTATAGCAGCCATAAGTCCTTTACCTTCAGGGACAGCTTCTTGCATAAATATACCACGTTTTTCTGTAATTTTAAGTGCATCTGAAAATAATAAAACATCTGCTGCAACCAGAGCAGAGTACTCACCGAGACTGTGTCCAGCAACGATTGAGGGATTTATTCCTTTTGATATTAAAATTCTGTGAATTGCAATACTCAGAGTTAATATACATGGTTGTGTCCTGTAAGTCTTATTCAGTTCTTCTTCCGGACCTCTAAAGGATAAATCAGCAACATTATACTGTAAAACTTCTGATGCTTCCTGATATGTCGTTCTAACTATATTAAAGGCCTCATAAATTTCTCTGCCCATTCCAACATATTGTGATCCCTGACCTGGAAAAACAAAGGCAATTTTCATTATTTTAAAATCTCCTCCGCTTGCCATTCTGAAGCAAATCTGTAGCGAAACTGTAAACGACAAATCTTCAACCTTTTTATTCTCTGATATAAGGGCATAAGACAAAAAACGTGCAACCCACTGAAGGTATGTTCGCTCAGTGCTGTAAGAATAATGCTTCAATCCGCCATTTCGTTTTTTATTCATAATATCATAAAAAACGAAATAGTGAAAATATTATTCAAATGGAATTACATATTATAGTTGTTAAAGCTGGACATAGACGAGATGTATACAAATAAGACACATAACAAGTCACTACCTTTAGATAAATAAAAGTCAAGCTTCTCTGTCATTAGATATTTGGGAAGAAAAAATAGATCATTTTTCCAGCGGAAGGCTTACAGCCACCGCTGATTTAGAATTGTTAATTTCCTAAACCCTTTGCTTCTTTAATCTTCTTGATCAAGAGCGGGATAATCTCATACAGGTCTCCCACTATCCCGAAAGTAGCAATATTGAATATAGGGGCGTCAGGATTTTTATTAATTGCAATTATGATATCAGAAGACTGCATGCCGACAAGATGTTGAACAGCACCTGATATTCCACATGCAATATATATTTTTGGACAAACTGTTTTACCTGTTTGACCAACCTGATGTCTGTATGGTATCCATCCAGAATCTACTGCTGCCCTTGAAGCTCCAAGAGCACCACCCAGTATTTCAGCCAACTCTTTAAGAAGATTAAACCCTTTAGGGTCACCAAGCCCTCTTCCGCCAGATACTATAATATCCGCTTCCTGTAAATTGACCGTTAGATCTGAAACTTCCTTGACAGTCTGTAATACTTTTGTTCGTGAAGATATTCCATCTGCTGTAATATTAACAATTTCACCTACTCTTGTTTTGTCATACTGTCCACGTTTCATTACCCTCGGTCTTACTGTAGCCATTTGTGGCCTGTTATTTGGACAGAGTATGGTAGCCATTATATTCCCTCCAAATGCAGGCCTTATCTGTAGGAGATTTCGCGTTTCACTATCAATTTCAAACGATGTACAATCTGCAGTCAATCCAGTGCGTAACCTCGCTGCAACCCTTGGGATAAAAGATCTACCAATCGGTGTTGCACCCGCTAGAACAATCTCCGGCAGATACTTATTAATAAGAATGGTAAGAAGTTTAGCATAAGGTTCATCATTAAACTGTTTAAAGATCTCATTATCGGTATAATAAACCTTGTCAGCACCCCATCTGATTAGCTCTTGCGATTCTGACTCAGATGCACCAAATACAATTGCTGAAAGTTCTGTATTTAATTTATCAGCAAGTTTTCTGCCAATCCCTAAAAGTTCATATGCAACAGAAGCAATCTTTCCTTCTCTTTGTTCTGCAAATATCCATACTCCCTTATAATCTCCAATATTGAATTGTTTTGTCTTTTCTTCTTTTATTTCTATAATTGCTCCTTCAGGACAGACATTCAAACAATTCATACATGCCTGACAATATTCATTAATAAATGCCTTTCCCTCTTTAATTACAATTGCATCAAACGGGCAAGATGAAATACAATTTTCACAACCTGTACATTTTTCTATATTAACTATTACAGACATTTCAAACTCCTGAGTTCCTGAAGTAAAGCTTCAACCTGTTCTTCCGGTGACCCTACAAGCATTTTTCTATCAGAGCGGGCTTCAGGACTAAAGATATTTTTCACCTGTGTTGGTGAACCTTTAATGCCTATATTATCTTTTTCAGCCTGTATATCTGACTGTCCCCATTTCTGAATTAAAGCTTTCTTGGCAGCCATTTTACCCTTCAATGAGGGCAATCTCGGTTCATTTATCTCCTTCACAACTGTTAATAATACTGGCATAGTAGATTCAACAATATCATATCCTTCATCCATCATCCTTTGAACCCTTATTATATTTTCATTAATCTCTTCAATTTTTTTAACATATGAGATATGCGGAATATTCAGAAACTCAGCAGTCTCAGGACCAACCTGTGCTGTATCACCATCTATTGCCTGTTTACCACATAGAATAATATCCGCACCGATTTTATCTATGGCTTTTGATAAAGTATATGATGTTGCCCATGTATCTGAGCCTGCAAACTCTTTGTCTGAAATAAGTACTCCTTCATCAGCACCAATTGATATTGCATCTCTTAGTGCTGTTTCGGCTTGTGGAGGACCCATAGTAATAACGGTAACCTTACCACCGACTTTCTCTTTAATCTGAATCCCTGCTTCAAGTGCATGCATATCGAATGGATTAATAATGCTTGGCACACCTTCTCTAATAAGGGTCCCGGTTTCAGGATTAATTTTCACCTCAGCAGTATCAGGCACCTGTTTAATACATACGACTATTTTCATATTTTAAACCTCATTAATATGATTCCCAAGCCAGCGATAAGCTGCGAAATCTCTTGCTATATTGATCGTTTTATGTCCTGTAACAAATGTTTCAGTGAATAGATATATACTATAATTAAATGAAACAATATTATACGACTTTGCTTTTATTGAAGTAAAGAATTATGAAATCTACCTAGTTGCTACACGAAAATGAAAGCCCTCATAACTGAAAATCACATCATCATTGGTGATTGAATCTAATCTTAGACCATCTGTCAGATATTCACCTTCATGCAACGTCTTGTTATCAACTTTCACCATTCGTAAGGTTGGGTCATCTGAATAAATTGAAACAGCAATTTTTAGAGAAGGTAATTTCTCTCGAATATATAATGGTAATTCATTTAGATTATATATTTTGTTCTTAATAGGGATTTCTGTCTTTTTTGATTTTATCTCAGATGTATTTTTAACACTCAAAAGTATTTGTTTCTTTTGTTCTGAAGTATCTTCAATATCATTTTTTTCAATAAATGTTGATTTGACTTCTTTTGATTTATATGAAACAGATTTACTTTCAACTATATCAGACTTTAAACTTTCCTCTGAAAGTTCTCTGGTTTTTTTAGATATAGGTTTTTGATTAACAATATTTTTTTGATCTTTCTCCCAGTGTGCGAGCATCAATACGAAAAGTCCAGCATTCAAAATTAAAGCAAATATTAGCAGATAAAACCATAGATAATGTTTTTTTTCCTTCTGTGAGGCAACTTCTTGTATGGTTAGTAAATCAGGCACAACACCACGTCTTCGTTCTTTCTCGGATTTTTTAAGAGCATCGAGTATATATGACATTTTTATCTTTTCCCTATTTCTATGACACCATCAGGTGTCAAACATAGTAAACCATCTCCTTGAGTAAAATCGCATACTGCAGATTGCTTTTGTAACTGATAAGGGATATTCCATTGTCTTGTATTTGCCCGGTAAGTGGTATCTACGTCATTCTTGATTATTTCTTCATCTATCATCCAATTAAAAGTCTTGTAATTTGTTTCTTCAGATGTTTTTACTCCTGAGAGAATTGTTTTATTTTTAACAATATCTTCTCTATATCGAAAATAGCTAATAAAAATTGAACTTGCAGAAAGAAAAAGTAAAAATATAGTCAATATCCATTTCAATGTTTTTCTATTGTAACCTCGAGTTTTGAGATCTCCAGATACTTCCATAGCAGCTTTTTTCAATGTGGATTTATCTACATATTTTTTTCCCTGAACATATGTTCCAAGCAAAGCTCTATCACAAATCATATTAATAAGTCTCGGAATTCCATGACTATACTGATATATACTTTTGAATATATAATCAGGGAATAATTTCTCTCTTGCTCCTGCTATTGTAAGACGATGGTTTACGTAGAAAACAATTTCTTTTCTTGATAAAGGTCCAATATGATAACGTGCTGTAATTCGTTGTGAAATTTGTCTGAGTTCAGACCTTGAGAGAATATCTCTGAGTTCTGGCTGACCTATCATTATAATCTGTAATAATTTACTCTTTGTGGTTTCAAGGTTTGTTAAAAGTCTTATTTGTTCTAACAACTCCATAGTGAGATTCTGAGCCTCTTCTATAATAATTACAGTCTTATGCCCTCTTTCGAAATTTTCAAGTAAATACTTATTTATTTTATCTACAAAGACCTTTATACTTTTATTGTTAGCAGGATAGTCTATACCAAATTCGTCACATATTGATGCCAGAAGTTCATCAACTGTCAATTTAGGATTGATAATAAATGCGATTTTAGTATTTTCTGGAAGTTGTTCAAGAAGACAACGACATACAGTTGTTTTACCTGTTCCGACTTCTCCTGTAAGGAGAACAAAACCGCCATCACTGTTTACTCCATATATCAAGTGTGCAAGTGCTTCTCTATGTTGTTCACTAAGATAAAGATAACGTGGATCCGGAGCTATCGAAAAAGGAGATTCTTTTAGGCCAAAGTATTCTATATACATAAGAAATTCTATTTGTTCTATCTAAAATTCCGGCAAGTTATTTTTAGAAATAACATGCAGATGAACCTTTTCATCTTTCACAATTGAATTAAAAATAGAATGGGCATGCTTATGAATATCATTCATATCGGATACAATTACAAGACGCAGCCTGTTCATCCCGAAACTATCTCTGTCCTTCTTTCCTTCAGCAATGAGAATTGTAAGATTTTTCTTTAGAAGATCAGGGTTATCTATTTCCACTATATATACAAGAAGTCTATTACCAATATTTATCCTGCTTTTTAAAGTAATATCACCCAATTTTACATCTGGCAGATAACTTATAGAATTAAATACTTCTTCTGGACAGCCACATCCAAGAGTCTTCTGAACAAAGGTTTTTATTTTGCCATAGTCTGTCACAGTTTTATGATTATATCAAACAGAGGGCGGGGAAATAAATTTCTCTGCCCTCTGTCATTTAATAGCAAAATACTTTATCTCGATTCCAGAATAAATCTCTTGTTAACTTTAAGTACTGGCCTGTTATTGTTTACACCCATAACAGTTTTAAATTTTTCTATCTGGGCTTCAGATACCTGAATAGGTGTCTTGAATACACTCCAGTTTACTCCTTCAGTGCATGGCGGGGTTGTTAAAGAACCAAAGTAATGATAATATTTTCTGTCTTTTGGCAACAAGCTGGACGCGTTAACAGAAATCCCACTCACAAGATTTTCTTTATCTATCTCTGTTGGGATATTGTCCCATAAAACCTGTATCAGTTTGTTCTCTACGCCCTTTTTCATGAATACACCAACAACAGCAATATCATTATTTTGATTTTTATGAACCAGATGTAGTTCCATATCATAGAACTGTCCGTTAACAGTATGCTCACTCGGCGCATGGAAGTGGAATTGAACAAGTTCATATTTTTCACCATCAATCATGACTGTGCTTCCAGGTTCACAATTGACCTGAATAGAGTGTCCGTTATTAATTATTTTAAGTGGTGTATCATTATAAGCAAATTCAATTTCATCCAGGTCAGTCTTATATGTCTTATTAAAGTCTATAGGAGACTGCGACATTCCACTCCCACACAAGGCATATTCTGGCTTCAATTTCCCCCAGTTTTCAGGAGCACCCTCTCCCTGATATCCCCAGTGAATTTCTTTAACAGGTTCGGCAGGTTTTTCCACAGGCTTTTCAGCAGGCTTGCAACCAAAAACAAAGCTTATCATGAACAAAGATAAGACAATACAAAAAATTTTAATCTTCATATTCCCCTCCTTATTAAGTAGATTCCTCTCTTTTAAATAATATTTTTGATTTAAATAAAAAATAATTTAATACAAAAATGAATTTCTTTTCTACCTTATCACCCCCCATAAATAGTATTACGGCAAAATTATACTGCTAAATGCTAATGATATTCAACTAACTTCTGGGGCTATTTAATATCAGCGTGATATTCCTGAAGTGATTTTATGTCATTATGACCTTTGTGATACGCCTCAATCCCACGTGCAGCGGCTACTGCCGCTGCTATTGTAGTTATATAAGGCACTTTATATTTTATAGCAGATTTTCGTATATATGAATCATCATGCTTGCTCAATCTTCCACTTGGAGTATTAATTACAAGATGTATTTTTCTGTTTTTTATGGCATCAACAATATTAGGACGGCCCTCATGCATTTTATCTATCAATTTTGCGTTTATTCCGTGTTTAGCAAGATAATTGAATGTTCCACGGGTTGCAAATATTTGAAATCCGAGCCTTTCAAAACGCTTCGCAACCTGCATAGCAGCAGGTTTATCCTCATCAGTTACAGTTATAAGAACTGTTCCAGAAGTTGGAAGTTTCTGTTGAGCTGCTTCCTGTGCTTTATAATATGCAAGCCCAAAAGAATTACCCATACCAAGAACCTCTCCTGTTGAACGCATCTCGGGCCCGAGGATAGGATCAACTTCATGAAACATGTTGAACGGGAATACCGCCTCCTTCACTCCGAAATGAGGTATATAAAAAGATTTAAGGTTCATTTCTGAAAGCTTGCTGCCCAGCATTATCTCCATTGCGATACGCACCATCTGAATGTTGCATACCTTTGAAACCAGCGGAACTGTTCGTGATGCCCTGGGATTTGCTTCAAGTACATATACCGTATCATTAGCAATAGCATACTGAATATTCATCAAACCTATAACATTTAACTCCACAGCAATTTTTCGAGTAAATTCATGTATGGTTTCAAGATGCTTTGGCGGAATACTTATAGGAGGAATAACACATGCAGAATCACCTGAATGTATTCCTGCAAGCTCAATATGTTCCATTACTGCAGGTATAAATGCATCTGTACCATCAGAAATTGCATCTGCTTCTGTTTCGATTGCGTTTTCAAGGAATTTATCAATTAAAATCGGCCGGTCAGGAGTAACATCTACAGCAGCATTTACATAGTGTATTAGCATCTGCTCATCATGAACTACCTCCATACCACGTCCTCCAAGAACATATGATGGTCTGACCATAAGCGGATACCCTATTCTGCTTGCAACATTTAACGCTTCATCGAGTGTGCTTGCCATTCCTGAATCAGGCATAGGAATACCTAATTTTTTCATCATCTGTCGGAAACGGTCTCTATCCTCTGCAAGATCTATAGTTTCCGGAGATGTCCCGATTATTCTCACACCGGCTTCAGAGAGTTCCTTTGCTATATTGAGAGGTGTCTGCCCTCCAAACTGAATAATAATCCCTTCTGGTTTTTCCTTCTCATATATGCCCAGCACATCTTCAACAGTTATAGGCTCGAAATACAATTTATCAGATGTATCGTAATCTGTAGAAACTGTCTCTGGGTTGCAGTTTACCATAATGGACTCATATCCTTTGTCTCTCAAGGCAAATGCTGCATGCACACAGCAATAATCGAACTCAATGCCCTGCCCGATACGGTTAGGCCCGCCACCAATCACCATTATTTTTTTCTTACTGCTTATCGGTAGTCTGTCAGGAGAATTGTATGTTGAATAATAATAGGCAGCATTTTCAACGCCACTTACAGGAACAGGTTCCCATGACTGATTTAATTTTAGTTCTTTCCTTCGTGTACGTATATCTTTTTCTGATATTCCAAGAAGTTGTGAAAGATAACGGTCTGCAAAACCATCTTTCTTTGCCCTGATTAGTAGTTCATCAGGTAATATTTTACCTTTATATTTAAGTAATTCTTCTTCCAATTCGACGATTTCTTTCATCTGTTCTATGAACCATGGTTTTATGTGAGTCTTTTCATATAGTTCATCAACCTTTGCTCCCTTCCTCAAGGCCTCATACATGATAAACTGCCTTTCACTTGTCGCATAAGAGAGCATATCCATGAGTTCATTAAGAGACTTTTTATTGAAATCCTTGGCAAAACCGAGTCCATATCTTCCGATCTCCAGAGAACGTATTGACTTTTGGAATGCTTCCTTATATGTCTTACCAATGCTCATTACTTCGCCTACTGCACGCATCTGCGTACCAAGCTTATCTTCAACCCCTTCAAATTTCTCGAATGCCCATCTGGCAAACTTTACTACTACATATTCTCCCCATGGGGTATATTTTTCGAGAGTACCTTTTCTCCAGTACGGTATTTCATCGAGGGTTAAACCTGCTGCCAGTTGTGCTGAGATACGAGCGATAGGAAATCCGGTTGCTTTAGAGGCAAGCGCAGAAGAACGGGAGGTTCTTGGATTTATCTCAATCACTACAACCCTTCCTGTTTTCGGATCATGTGCAAACTGGATATTAGTCCCCCCGATTACCTTAATGGCCTCAACGATATCATAAGAATATTTCTGCAATCTTTGTTGAAGTTCTGGATCAATGGTGAGCATTGGTGCAGTGCAGTACGAATCACCCGTATGAATTCCCATTGCATCAACATTTTCAATAAAACATACTGTAATGCACTGGTTCTTTGCATCACGAACAACTTCGAGTTCAAGCTCTTCCCAACCAAGGACGGATTCTTCTATCAGGATCTGTCCTATAAGGCTTGCAGATATTCCCCTGCTTGCAACCACACGAAGTTCTTCAAGATTGTAGACAAGTCCACCTCCTGTGCCTCCAAGCGTATATGCAGGACGTATTACAACAGGAAAGCCAAGTCTTGAAACAATCTCTTCAGCCTCTTCAACACTTAAGGCAGGTTCGCTTCGCGGCATCTCTATGCCAAGCTTATTCATAGTTTCCTTAAACGCGATACGATCTTCACCGCGTTCAATGGCTTCTGCCTGCACACCAATAATCTTCACTCCGTATTTATCGAGTATGCCTTTACGATACAATTCTGAAGATAAGTTCAATCCCGTTTGTCCACCCAGATTAGGTAAGATTGCATCGGGTCTCTCTTTTTCAATAATTTTTATCATGTATTCAACATTTAGAGGTTCAATATATGTAACATCAGCTATTCCAGGATCTGTCATTATGGTTGCGGGGTTTGAATTAACCAGAACTATCTCATATCCAAGATTTTTCAATGCCTTGCAAGCCTGCGTTCCTGAATAATCGAATTCACATGCCTGCCCGATTACAATCGGGCCTGAACCTATTATCATTACTTTTTTAATATCTTTCAGTTTTGGCATGACTTCACCTTCCTAAAATTAAGTATTACTGAATTTCTTGGGCAAAAAATCCGCTATAATACTCTTTCCTGTCTTATTAACCATCGTCTATGAATAAATAATCTGGGTTAGATATAGTAACACTTTTGCTATAGAGATTGTAGAGGAAATTTTAAAATGGCCAAGGCTTTTTATTAACCTTATTGTCTTTTCTAAAAATACCCGAGTAACCTTCTGCATTTTCTGCAAAATCCCGAGCCTTTTATGTCTGTATCATAGATTGTGTTAGAAAAATACATGATGCAATTTGGATTTGTGCAATGTCCAAGCCAGTATGCATGACCAAGCTCATGAATTGCTTCCTTCTCAGCCCTTTCAAGAAAGAGTTTCATATCAGGTGTTTCTCCGTAGAATTCAGGCTTCAGCCTCAAGAGAGATATTATCGTTATTCCAGATGATACATCTGCTTCTCCGAAAACAAAGTTGAGTTCCGGCACAAAAAGGTCTACATCAGTTATTCCGAGTATAAGGTCAACATTTGTTGGTTTAATGGGTTTTATATTCTGAAGGATAATTGATGAATTATATTGTTTTCTATCAGAATCATAAGAATCCTGTGGTAGTTGTATTTTCTTCCCTATTTCAAGCTTATCATGGAATGTCTTTTCAAGTTTTTGAGAAATACTATGCAGTATATACTGATCAATATCCCCTATAGGAATAATAAGTATTTTTTTCAACACACCGTCTAATACTTATTCTTCAACCATATATTTCTTTAACTTTTCCTGTAATGAATCAGGCCAGACATCTTCAAATAGTATGGCGTTTGTTTCTTCAATAGTAAGTGATTCTTTTAATTCACGCGGAAGTGCTTTCAATATCTCAACACGTTCAGGATCAGGCTTTTTCTTCTGAGACAATTCTTTATCCATATCCATTATAACCTCCTGTAAGATACTTTTTTTACAGTGTAACATAACACTTAAAAATCTGCTGTTAGTCTGTATTATTATTTATAAATAATCAGGGTTAAAAGTATTTCATTGTTAACCTAAATAATGCAGATATTGCTCAAAAATTTCTTTAACTCGATATGATTATTAAATTATCCATATTCGTTTAATGAATGAAAATATTCGTGAAATCATCTGTTTAAGGCACCCTAAGGTATCGGAAGATAAATTTTCTCACAACATCTGCATTATTTTAATCGCATCTTTCAGGTTAACAGGAGAATAGTAGGTTTATATGGTAAAATAAATTAAATAAATTTATTTAAAAATATATTTAAAAGGGATGGGATTATGAATCGGCGAGATTTTTTGAAAATTGCAACTGTCGGAGGTTGTGGGTTTTTTTTGGAAAATAGTATCGAAAGCCTCTTTAGTTCTGCTAATGCTTCACAAAAATACGACCTTGTAGTAGTTAAAGGAAAAAATAAAAGCCCTGCTGACATGACAAAAGCAGCTATTGATGCAATGGGGGGAATGAGAAAATTCGTTTCGAGGGGTGATATTGTTGTTGTCAAGCCAAATATGGCATGGGATAGACTTCCTGAACAAGCTGCAAATACAAATCCAGAAGTAGTTGCGACAATAGTGAAACTCTGCTTCGATGCAGGAGCAAAAAAAGTAAAAGTATTTGATAGAAGCGTCAATGACCCAAGGAGATGCTACAAACAGAGTGGGATTGCAGATGCTGCACGTTCACTTGGAGCAGAAGTCAGCTTTATTGACAACAGAAGATTTAAAGATATTTCAATAAAGGGACAGGCTCTTACTTCATGGCCTCTTTATAAAGATATTTTTGAAGCCGATAAAGTTATTAATGTCCCGATCGCAAAAAATCATGGCCTCGCAAAGCTTACTATGTCAATGAAAAACTGGATGGGAGTGATGGGTGGACAGCGAGGAGCTATTCATCAGAGGATAGGAGAGTGCCTTGCTGACATCTGTCTCGTTATCAAACCTACACTTACTATACTCGATGCTATTCGTATACTCACTGCAAATGGTCCTCAAGGAGGGGATCTTAAAGATGTAAAAAGGCTTGATACTGTTATTGCTGGAATTGACCAGGTTGCTATTGATTCTTATGGAGCAACTCTCTTTGGCATGAAAGGAAGTGACCTTTCATATGTTAAAGCTGGAGCTGAAATAGGAATCGGTGTAATGGATCTTTCACGGCTTAAAATAAAAAATTTAAATGTCTAAAAAAAATCTTAGAAGATTTTCACAGGCATTATTCCTTTTGTTGTTTCTTTTTCTTTTCTTTCAGACTGAATCAAAAGGTAACGATACACTTGGATATCCTGTAAAGCTTTTTCTCGATTTTGATCCCTTAATTTTCATCACTACAATGTTGTCTACACATAGTAAAAATATACCCCCTGCTTTTTTTCTCTCACTCATACTCATTCTCCTGACAATCCCGTTAGGAAGAGTATTCTGCGGGTGGGTTTGTCCTCTCGGCACTCTCAACAATATCGTAAGCTCATTAAGAAAAAAATACCCGATGAAAATCCGTAAGAACTGGCATAGGGTAAAATACTATATCCTTATAATCATTATCTTTTCTTCTATCTTTACACTTCAAATTGCCGGCATCCTTGACCCTATATCCCTTCTAATAAGATCATTATCTATTAGTATCTATCCATTAATTGATTATGGAATAAGGGGGTTTTTTGATGCAATTTATAACACTAATATTTCCGGCATTGTTAGCATATCTGAATCCATATATGATTTTCTGAAACAAAAAATATTGTCTTTTCATCAACCTTTTTATTTTCAGGGGATATTTATTGGCTTGATATTCTTCACTATACTAATGATGAATCTTTTTGAGAGGAGATTCTGGTGTAAATATATCTGCCCTCTCGGTGCACTTTTAGGAGTTTTTTCCCGTAATGCCATCCTAAAACGTGAAGTTAGTGAGGGTTGTAATTCATGCAATCTGTGCTCAACTGCCTGCCAAGGAGGAGCTTTAAAAAAAGAAAGCAAAGAATGGAGTAAAACTGAATGTCTTGCATGTTTTAACTGCGATGACATTTGTCCTGCCAATGCAGTAAGTTTTGGGTTGGGAAAGAATAGACCTTTACCTATGAACCTTGGCAGAAGACAGGTTGTGCTTTCAATAGTATCAGGGGTTTTAGCAGTTCCTTTAATCAGATCTTCTCCTGTTTCTAAGTCAGGTTTTTATAATCCTTTTTTACTAAGACCCCCGGGAGCACTTGAAGAAAGAGAATTTTTGAAGAGATGTGTCAAATGTGGTGAATGCATGAAGGTATGCCTTACTAATGGCCTTCAACCGACATTTCTTGAAGCCGGGCTTGAAGGTATATGGTCACCAAGACTCATCCCGGAGATTGGATATTGTGAATATCGTTGTACACTCTGTGGCCAGGTCTGTCCAACTGGTGCAATACAAAAATTATCTCTTAAAGAGAAAATGAATTTAAGGATCGGGCTTGCTATGATTGATAAAGGTAGATGTCTTCCTTATGCTCATAAAACTCCCTGCATTGTATGTGAAGAAGTATGCCCTACTTCCACGAAGGCTATATGGCTTGAAGAAGTAGTTGTCAAAGATAGAGAGGGTAAAAAGATATTTTTAAAACAGCCTCATGTTGATCTTAACCTTTGTATCGGGTGTGGCATCTGCGAAGCTAAATGTCCTGTCGGCTCAAAACCTGCCATATATGTTACAAACACAGGAGAATCAAGGTCAAAGACAAATCAAATTTTGATTTAATAATAAAACCTTTGCGATTTAACATTCCTTTGGAGCATTACACCCCCAGGAATGTTAAATTATTTCTTAAAATGTATATGATACAAAAAGATGTGCTGTATTCTGGCTATGTTCTTCAATAGCGTTGGGTCCGAATGGAGCTTCCTGATTGTAATAAGTAACTGTATTATTGAATGCGTGTTCCCAAGCACCGTCTATCCTCATGTTTTTGCTTATTTTATAACCAAAACCAAAAGTTATATGATGTTCCGTAATTGCAGGGAATAGAGGACTTAATGTTTCATCAGGCACAGGATTCTCACCATAGTTATACCCTACTCTTACAGTCAGATTTTCAGTAACATCATATGCACCACCAATGGCAATAACTATCTGGTCTTTCCAGTCCATTCTGAAATCAATAGAATCCATTCCTGGCACATTGCTTGCGTTTTTTATGGTAACAGTATCCAGTGCATCATTCCAATTTACCCATGTTATATCAGCAGCGATAAGTGTCTTACTGTTAGGTGTAATACCTATTCCAATTCCCCACGAAGCAGGCCAGGCAAAACCTTCCATAGAAGCATCATATCTCCCCCCTATGGGATCTGGACCATAAAATTCGATCTCTCCATTGTCATAATCAAGTTCAGAGCGCGTTGTATAAACAGAGCCAATACTTATCACATCGCTTAATTTATACATAAGACCTATCTTTGCACCATATCCAAAAGCATATTCATTTTCAAGATCCATACCAGCAAAAGAAGGTACACCCTCTGCACCAGGGAAAAAGGTATTAGGGAAAAATTCCATTTCTACATCAGAATATCCAACATTGAAAGCAACTCCGACTGAAAAATTTTTTGTTATCTCATATGCGATTGATGGAGTAATCTTTGCATAACGCACATTAGTATATGTTCGGTCTGCTGTTCCAAAAGCAGTATTGAGACCTTTAAAGTCAGCACCCATCCCTCCCTGAGCAAATACTCCAACACCAAGTATTAAAGAACTATTACCAACCCTGCTTGCATAAGCTAAAATCGGCAATGGGAAAACTCTATCCTCACCTTCCTTGTTATTCGGACCGAACGGCGAGATATAATCCCTATGCTTAAGATCTGGCATTAATAGGGAAAGACCTAATATTAAATCTGCATTCTGAATCGCTGTAAGCCCGGCTGGATTGTTATTCATTGCTACTGGGTTATTGGAAACACCAAGACTTGCACCAGCCATTCCAGCTTCTTGTCCACCATAACTGATCATGTTCATACCATTTGTAGCATATGACAAACCACTCAAAGACAAAATAAAAACAAATATCAAGATTAACCTCAGCATTATTTTCATAAGACCCCCTTTTAGTTTTAACTGTAAACCTTTTTTAGATAATTTCATTCAATATGGACTGATAGTTACGTATAAAGACAAATTTTACAGTCTATAGCATATTTCAGGAAATCTTCTGCTGGCTCTATAATAACTCCTTCAATAAAATCTTTCTGTTTAAGTCCCATCATATCTACTGTCATTTTACAGGCAATAAATTTTACCCCTTCCAGTGATGCTATTTCCTGCAGGTCAGGTAAAGTAGGTATCCGGGCTTTTTCGATCTTCCCTTTCATCATCCATGTTGCCATTGCTGCCATTCCTGGAATTGCTCCCATTAGTCCAGGAGGATGGAATTTGGCCTTTTCGATCCATCCTTTTCGTATAACATTGATACCCATAAAAGTATAAAATACCCTTGCTTCAAGACCTAAACGGACTGCATTGATACCTAATATAAGTCCAGGATATGCACCGTCAAGGGTATCTCTCGAAGTTATAAAAGCTGCTTTCCCTTCTGATTCTGTTTTCTTTTCATGCATGTGTTTCATATCCCCCTCCTTATTTTATTATTATTATCAAAAGTCTTTTCTCAAAAAGACTTAAAACCCTTAAATATCAATGCATTGTTTATTTTTTTCTTGCCTCCCTTCTTGTCCCCCCCGCTGGCGGGAGACATTTTAACCCCCCTCATAGTTTGTTTTCATATCCCGTACTTTTTTCCATGAAACTTTCGACATTACCTTATTATTTTTATTAGTATATCAAAATAGATATGTTATAGAAATAAAGATTTTCGGATTAATAGAAGTTATTTAATAAAGAAGCTAACCCCATGATTTTTAATAACATAGTTATAGTTAGATATAGGTTAGATTGAATATTAAAAATGGTGCGAGAGAGGGGAGTTGAACCCCTACGGTTTTACCCACTGGATCCTAAGTCCAGCGCGTCTGCCAGTTCCGCCACTCTCGCATGATTGATTTTAAAAGAAATTTTGTCATTTCTGCAATTCTCATTTTAAGTTAAAATATATATATAAAATAAGGAGGTTGAAAATGTTAACTCTTGATGAATTAAAAAAGGACAGGTCTCTAATCAATTCAATCGACTGGGAGATGACACCTGAAATGGCCGTTAGAGTTTATCTTGAGTGGGGTAACATCTGGGCTCATGGGGAAAATAGAAGGCATATAGTCAGGTCAAAAAACGATTATTCTGTCTATTTTGTAGTTAATTGCTGGACAAAACCATATTACATTTATTTAATTAAGAGAAACCATCAGGAGGCAGAAGAAATTGCAAAATTTGAGTTGCCGAAACAATTTGAAAAAACAGTATGTCTACTTAAAGGCATGTATGCCCCTGAAGGTGAACTTAAAGCATGGCTGAAAAAGGAATTAAATGTTGATTAATATATGGTTATAAAAAAGACAACCCTCCGAGGGGTCGAAGGGTTGGAAGGAGGGGTTATTGGTAGGGATTTTAATTAATTTATAACAAAAATCTTTTAGGCAGTCTGTGATGTAAATCACATATCAGAATACTTCTTAAGAAAATCATTACTAAGTTGTATAAATTTATTGTTAAGTATAGATATTTCCTTATCTTTTTGAAGCTTATCAATCACTCTTGTAACTGTTTCTCTTGTTAATCCTGTCATATCAGCTATTTCTTGATGTGTGAGTTTAATAGTGATTATTATCCCATTTGATGTCTTTTCTGCATATTCGTGGGAGAGCATAAGAAAAAGCATTTTTATCTTTTGTGCTGCATTTTTTGAATTCAATAAAAAAATTTTATTCCAGGATTCACGTAGCCTTGAACATAGCACATACAGTATCTTTTCGAGCACCTTTTCACGATTTAAGAGTATGGAATAAAATGATTTCCTCGAAATAAAAGCTATAAGTGAATCCTCAATTGCTGATACCGTAGCAGGGGTTGTCTTGCCATCTATAAGTGACAATTCTCCAAAGGAATCATTAGTTTGATGGAGAGCAAGAATGATTTCTTTTCCGTCTTCATTTATCCTCGAAACTTTTACCTTACCGTATAAAATTATGTACATAAATTCATTAGTATCTTCCTCATGTAAAATTGTTTCATGCTTTTTGAATTCTTCAATTGCAATTTCCTTACATATTTGTTGCAATTCTTCATCTGTGAGGGAAGAAAATAGATATGAATTCCTGAGAAAATCTATCTTGATATTTTCTATCATAGATTCATTTTTTATGAATTGAGCATCTTATCCTGTTAGGTTAATTATAAATTATTCTTACATGAAATTTACTATTCTCAGGATAAATAAAAAGGTAGAAATAATTATTCATAATTCGAGTTCAAATAAAGAAATCGGATTCACGTTGATCTTTGATATTTTTACTCCGAAGTGCAGATGTGGCCCTGTTGACCTTCCAGTAAAACCGACATAGCCTATAATAAAACCTTTAGGAACAATTTCATGAAGCTTTACGTTATATTTTGAAAGATGCATATAAATTGTATATATTCCGTCTCCGTGATCAATGATAATAGTTTTACCACCAAAAAATAGCTCTCTTTTAAAAACTACCTTTCCACTGTTAGATGCCATTATCTCTTCTCCCTCTTCTCCCCTTATATCCACTCCAGTGTGCAGACTCTTTATGTCACGATTTATTATTCTCTCAGTTCCAAAATCTGTAGTTATATCATTTTCGAGAGGAAGGATGAAGTCTCCATCCCAGAGTTTACGTGTGACTTTTCTGAAGATAGTCTTCAATCTCTTATTTTCTTTCTTAACCCTTTTCAGATTTTTTCGGTCTAAAAAAACTTTTTCATCAGATAAACTTATTTCCTGTTTTGGAAAAGTTGTTTCAATTACCTTTATTTCCCGTATGAGCTTCCTTTTCCCGGATTTAAATTGTAATAGATATATTCCTGGTTCTGTTTTTATATCTACTGCACCGATTGCAAGATAACAATTTGCCCCACAGCTATTGAAATGTAATTCACTATTTTTGAAAGAAGCATAAAGATTTTTTGAAGACTTTATTCCAGTTACTTTAACAAGAAAAGGGTCTCCAGGACGAACTTCAATGGGGATTATTTCTGCTTGAATAGTTTTTGCATGGACATGATAAGTACAGAATAATGTATAAACAGTAAAAAATATTAAATAGAAAGCTCTTTTATTCACTCACGTCAATAGAAACTCTAATAATGCTTTCTGAGTATGTAATCTATTCTCTGCTTGATCAAATACTGCACTCTGAGGTCCATCAATAACTTCATCGGTTATCTCTTCACCACGGTGTGCTGGTAAACAATGAAGCACAATAGCATCTTTCTGTGCTAAAGAAAGAATCTTCTTGTTTAGCTGATACTTTTTGAATTTCTTCTTTTTCTTTGAAGCTTCTTTTTCCTGTCCCATACTAACCCAGACGTCGGTATAAACGATATCCGCTTTGCTTACAGCTTCTTCAGCCTCTCTAATAATTAAAATCCTGCTACTTGCTAATTCCTTCACTTTTTTGACTATTTTTGCATCCGGTTCATAACCTTTCGGGCATGCAAGTGAAATGTTCATACCAGTCATTGTAGCAGCTTCAAGAAGGGAATGCGCAACATTATTACCATCACCGATATAAGCAAGATTAATCTTCTTGAGACGTCCTTTTTTCTCAAAGATGGTCATTAAGTCAGCAAGCGCCTGGCATGGGTGGTGAAGGTCAGTAAGTCCATTAATTACCGGTATAGAAGAGTTTGCAGCAAACTCTCTCAGTCTGTCATGACTAAAGGTTCTTATTACAACTGCATTAAGGTATCTCGATAAAACTTTTGCTGTGTCATAAATTGTCTCTCCTCTTCCGATTTGTGTCTCTTTCGGGTTCATATAGATAGATTGCCCTCCAAGCTGATAAATACCAACCTCAAAAGAAATCCTTGTCCTTGTGGAAGATTTTTCAAATAAAAGGCCGATGCTTTTGCCAATTAATGGACACTTGCTTGCATCTTTGCCTGATTTAAGTTCTATTGCTCTTCTTATTAAACCCTCTATTTCGATGGTTGATAAGTCAAGAATTGTAAGAAAATCTCTTTTCTTTTTTTCGAAACTCATTCTCAACTCCATTGAGTATTAAGTCAATTTCGATAAAATATCGCGCAGAACTTCTACAAGAAGATCAATATCTTTTCGCTGTATGATTAAAGGAGGAACAAAGCGTAAAACATTCCCCATTGTGCAGTTAATGAGTATCCCCTTATTAAGACATGCATTTACGATTGTATCACACTCCCTTGTCAGTTCTACACCTATGATAAGTCCAATGCCCCTTATCTCTTTAATAAAATATGGAAATTCGGCCTTTAATTGTTCAAGCTTTTCAAAAAAGTATTTACTCATTCTGTTACATTGATCCAGTATGAATCCATCTTCAAGGAGTGTTTCAATTGTTGCTACTGCCGCAGCGCACACGAGTGGATTACCACCAAACGTTGTTGCATGATTACCTGGTTTAAAAGCAGAAGCAATCTCATCAGTTGTTAACATTGCTCCAATTGGAACTCCGTTACCGAGTCCTTTTGCTATAGTCATAATATCTGGAACAACATCGAAATGCTCATATGCAAATAGTTTTCCTGTTCTACCCATTCCGGTCTGAACTTCATCAAGAATAAGAAGTGCATTATAATTTTTACATAAATTCTTTACTTCTTTGAGATAGTTTTTATCAGGCATTCTTACACCACCCTCACCTTGTATGGGCTCAAGAATAACCGCACATGTATTATTCGTGATTGTCTTTTTAAGGTTCTCAATATCATTAAACTCAACATAATCAAACCCTGGAACTAACGGTTCAAATCCTGCTTGAAATTTCTCCTGTCCTGTAGCAGACATTGCTCCAAAAGTTCTTCCATGAAATGAATTTTTTGCTGCTATTATATGATATTTTTCATAGCTATAATTTTCTTTTGCATATTTTCTCGCAAGTTTTATTGCTGCCTCGTTCGCTTCTGCTCCTGAATTACAAAAAAATACTTTATCTGCAAAAGAATGCTCAACAAGTAACTTTGCAAGTTTAATCTGTGGTTCAATATGATAGTAATTTGATATGTGTATAAGTCTCTGCGCTTGTTTCTGTATAGCAACGACAACCCTCGGATTACAATGGCCCAGTATATTTACTGCAACACCCGCTACAAAATCAAGATATTCTTTTCCATCAGAACTCCACACTTTCATACCCCTGCCCTTTCTCAGGACAACAGGATATCTTTTGTATGTGTTCATTATATAACGATTTGATTCCTCGAATAATTTTTTATATTCCATGCTTGTGATAATAACGGAAAATATTGCTAAAAATCAAACATTCCCTTTCATGTTAGTTATCCATGTCCATAAAAAATTTATGTTTTTTCGGATAACAAATAATCAGTATACTAAGGTATCGACCCTGATATATATTAAAACATTATTTTAATTGCATTATTAGGGGTAAATACTCGGGATTATAAAAAACTATTGACTTTGTTACAACATTATGCTAATAGTTTCTATTTTTACGTATTAAATTAAAAATGAATGATATCTATAAAAAAATATTAGAAAACTTTGAAAAAAATGATGGTAATATTATAACTATTCTTCAGGATATTGAGGAACATTTTGGTTATATCCCCCAAGAAGCAGTTTACTGGTTTTCAAAAAAGCTTGATATTCCAGCCAGTCGTTTTTTTGGAACAGCCACTTTTTACTCACAGTTCCATCTTAAACCGAGAGGTAAAAATGTAATTACCATATGTCGTGGAACAGCTTGTCATGTTAGGGGGTCTGAAAGATTAATAAACAGGATTTTTATGGAGCTCGATATTCCAGAAGGCGAAAATACTTCTGATGATCTTAAATTTACAGTTGAAAAGGTTAATTGTATCGGCGCATGTGGGATTGCCCCTGTAATGATTTTCAATAAGGACGTTCATGGCAAGATGACTCTGGACAAAATGATAAAAGAATTAAATAAATTGAAAAAAACAGATTAATGAAAAGAAATATAGAAATAAAAGTATGCACTGGCACAGGCGGAATCGCTGCCGGCGGGCAAGAGGTTCTATCAAGATTCAAATCTCTTTTCTCTTCTTATAATATCGAAGCTAATTTTAAAGACCATTGCTCAATTCATAAAGTTGGCTGCAGGGGTTTCTGTTCAAAAGATGTCCTTGTAGATATTTTAATAAATGGAGAAAAAACTACATATAAACTTGTAAAACCTGAGATGGTTCAAAGAATATTTGATGAACATATTATAAAAGGAACACCGGTTATGGAATGGGTTACTGGTGAAGAATATCGTTCGTTCCACGATAAACAGACTAAATTGGTGCTTTCTCACTGCGGTGAAATAGACCCGGAAAGCATTAATGCCTATATTGCAGTCGGAGGTTATCGAGCAGCAGAGAAAGCCTTTACCTCTATGAGTTCAAAAGAGATCGTAGAAGTAATAAAAGAATCTAATTTAAGAGGAAGAGGAGGCGCCGGTTTCCCTACAGGTATTAAATGGGAACTTGGATTAAATATAAACTCTGACATCAAATATGTTATCTGTAATGGAGACGAAGGAGATCCCGGCGCATTTATGGACAGAGCTGTAATGGAAGGGGATCCTCATTCTGTTATTGAGGGCATGATTATCTGTGCAAAGGCTACGGAATCCTCCAAAGGTTATATATATGTCCGCGCTGAATATCCTCTGGCAGTAAAACGACTTCAACTTGCTATAGATCAGTGTTATTCCGAGGGCTTTCTCGGACAGAATATATTCGGAACAGGTTTTAATTTCGATTTGAAAATATTTCAAGGGGCTGGTGCCTTTGTCTGTGGAGAAGCAACCGCTCTGATGCGTTCTATCGAGGGCAAACGTGGAATGCCAACCCCTAAGCTATGGCGAACGGCTGAAAAGGGGCTGTGGGGAAAACCAACGGTTTTGAATAATGTTGAAACTTTTGCTAATGTTCCTAAAATTATCTTGAAAGGTGCCGACTGGTTTAAAAATCTTGGAACTGAAAGGAGCGGCGGGACTAAAGTCTTTTCATTAACAGGAAAGATAAAGAATGCTGGATTGATTGAGGTGCCTTTAGGAATCTCCCTGAGGGAAATAATTTATGATATTGGCGGAGGGATTGAAGGTGGCAAGTCTTTAAAAGCAGTGCAAACAGGAGGGCCTTCGGGAGGATGTATACCTGCAGATCTTCTTGATATCGAAGTAGATTACGAATCACTTGCACAAGTTGGTTCAATAATGGGTTCAGGTGGGATGGTCGTTCTCGACGAAACAAGTTGTATGGTTAATACAGCAAAGTTTTTTCTTGAATTTACACAGGCAGAATCCTGTGGTAAATGCGTGCCTTGTAGGATTGGAACAAAAAGGATGCTTGAAATATTGGAAAGAATTACTAATGGCAATGGCAAAGAAGGTGATATAGAACTTCTCGAAGATCTGGGTACTCATATAAGGGCAACTTCTCTTTGTGGTCTCGGAATGACTGCTCCTAACCCTGTGTTGAGTACTATCAAATATTTCAGGGACGAATACGAAGCTCATATCAGAGACAAAAAATGTCCTGCAGCAGTCTGCAGAGATTTGATTACATATTACATAAATGAAGACTTATGTACAGGTTGCGGAGCATGCAAAAGGGTATGTCCTGCTGATGCAATCAGAGGTGTGCGAAAATCTCCACATAAAATAGACACTGACATATGCATTAAATGCGGGACATGTTTTGATGTATGCAAGTTTAAGGCAATTACGAAATCGTGAACCGTGAACTGTAAGAATAGTAGTCTTTTGATATATTCGGGAATTTTTTCATTCCTGTGGAAGCAGGAATTTAGAATCTATAAAAATGGGTTCCGGCTTAAGGACTGCCGAATTATAAGGAGCAAACATTAATAAATAGACAATATTTGTAAAGAGGAATATGGTAACACTAAAAATAGACGGCAAAACAGTAACTGTGAGGAAACTTTCCACAATTCTCGATGCTATAAGGAAACTCGATATTCCTATTCCTACTCTGTGTCACCATCCTGCCCTTTCGCCTTATGGGGGATGTAGACTTTGTTTAGTCGAGGTAAATGGAATCGCTAAACCAGTTGCCTCCTGCACAACTTTTGCAAAAGATGGCATGATAGTTAAAACAACAAGCCCTACACTTGAAAAATTAAGAAAAACAACTCTTGAATTAATCCTTTCTGACCATCCTAAAGATTGCATGGTGTGTGAAAGGTCAGGAGATTGTAAACTTCAGGAATTAGCTTATTTTTATGGTTTAAGAGAAAACAGATTTGAGGGTCAAAGAAGAATTTATACAAAAAGGGATGCAAATCCTTTTATAGAAAGAGATATGGAAAAATGCATTCTGTGCGGGCAGTGTGTCCGTATTTGTGAAGAAGTTCAGGGGGTAAGCGCTATTGATTTTGCATATAGAGGGCTCAATACAAAAATTGCTCCTCCGTTTGATAAAGATCTTAAGTGTGAATTTTGTGGTCAATGTGTTGCAGTATGTCCTACAGGAGCCCTTACCGGTAAGATGTGGGCTAACAAAGGAAGACAGAATTTTAAAGAAGTTGAAACCATATGTCCTTATTGTGGATGTGGATGCAATATAACTTTGTATATCCACAGGAATGAAATCATAAGGGTATCATCAAGAGAAAACACTATTAATGAGGGATGGCTCTGTGCAAAGGGTAGATTTGGCTATGGGTTTGTCAACAGTCCTGAAAGACTTACAAAACCTCTCATTAGAATAGCCCCAAAAGAGAATCCGAATGGGGAGGTAATCACCTCACATTTCACAACTCACACCTCACTCTTTAGAGAGGTATCATGGGACGAAGCCTTCGAATACGTTTCAAAAAGGCTTAGAGAGATAAAAGAGAATTATGGGCCTGACGCAATAGGTGGCCTCGCTTCAGCCCGATGCACAAATGAAGAAAACTACCTATTTCAGAAGTTCATGAGAGCTGTAATCGGAACGAATAATGTTGACCATTGTGCGAGGTACTGACATAGTTCCTCAGTTGCCGGGCTGGCAACTGTATTTGGTTCAGGAGCAATGACAAATTCGATTCCTGAAATTGAGGGTCATGATGTAATCTTTGTTATAGGTTCGAACACAACTGAAACACATCCAATTATAGGACTGAAAATGAAGAAGGCTATTAGAAAAGGAGCGGAACTTATTGTTGCTGACCCAAGAAAAATCGACCTTGTAAGATTCTCAACATTATGGTTACAGCATAGGCCTGGAACTGATGTTGCGCTTATAAATTCAATAATGCACGTAATGATTAAAGAAGATTTAATTGATAAAAAGTTCATAGAAGAACGGACTGATGGTTTCGAAAGTTTTAAAGAATCTCTTAATCATTTTACTCCTGAAGAAGGCGAAAGAATCACAGGAGTTCCTAAAGAAAAAATTATAAAGGCAGCACTTCTTTATGGAAATGCAGTGAGGCCTGGAATTTATTATACAATGGGGATTACCCAACACACCCATGGAACAGAAAATGTATTTACAATAGCTAATCTTGCTTTAATAAGCGGTAATCTTGGAAGAGAAAGCACAGGCGTCAATCCACTCAGAGGTCAGAATAATGTCCAGGGAGCAACCGATATGGGTTGTATCCCTGATTTTTATACAGGTTACCAAAGAGTAAATATCCATGGTGTAAGAACTAAATTTGAAAAAGCATGGGGAGTAAATCTTTCCGGCAAGGTCGGCCTTACTGCTACTGAGATGATAAAAGAAGCGATTCTCGGAAATATAAAAGCGATGTATATCATGGGAGAAAATCCAGCTCTTAGCGACCCTGATTTGAATCATACATTGAAGGCGTTAAATAATCTTGACTTTCTTGTTGTCCAGGACATATTTATGACCGAAACGGCAGCTCTTGCTGATGTCATACTTCCATCTGCATGTTTTGCGGAAAAAGACGGGACATTTACGAATACAGAGAGAAGGGTTCAACGCGTCAGAAAGGCAATTGATCCGCCGGGTGAATCTAAAGATGATGCAAACATTATTATAGAATTAGCTAAGAGATTTGGATATAAAATGAACTATACAATCATTGAAGAAGTCTTTCGTGAAGCAGCAGAACTCTGGCCAGCTTTAGCTGGTATAACATATGGAAGAATTTCCCAAAAAGGCATTCAATGGCCATGCCCTACTCTTGATCATCCAGGAACACCATATCTGTTCAAAGGTGGTTTTCCGAGAGGGAAAGCTGTTTTTACAATTGTTAATTATAGACCATCTGAAGAACTACCTGATGAAGAATATCCGTTCTATCTATCGACAGGAAGACAGCTTTTCCAGTATCATACAGGTACTATGACAAGAAAGATCCACGCTATTAATGCTATATCTCCCGATGCGTACATAGAAATACATCCTGAAGATGCTTCCAATATTGGCGTATTTGATGGAGACATGGTAAGAGTGTCTTCAAGAAGGGGACATATTGATATCAGAGTTTATACAACAGATCGCTTATTAAAAGGCACTGTTTTTATACCCTTCCATTTCAAAGAAGCAGCGGCAAATATTCTCACAAATAATGCTCTCGACCCAATCGCAAAAATACCAGAATTGAAAGTTTGTGCAGTTAAGATAGAGGCAATTAAAAATTTTAGTGTTTAATAACGGAGGAGGTCATTTATGATTAAAACAGATATTTTAAAACAGCAGATATTGTTACAAGATGTAAACGGCGTAACTCTTAACAAGATATCTAAAATGTTAAAGAAGATATCATTTAAAAAAGGTGAACAAGTCTTTAAAGAAAAAGACGACACAAAAGGATTATGGCTAATACACAGTGGCAAGGTTGAGATTTCAAGGGTTACAGCAGATGGCTGGAGGCAAACACTCGTTGTTCTGACTACAGGTCATTTTTTTGGAGAATTGTCCATTCTCGAAAATCGAAAACATGTAGCAACCGCCGTAGCCATTGAAGACTCGGAACTGCTTTTGCTTCCCAAAGAAGATTTTGAGAGATTAATGGAAGAAGACTGTGCTATGGCACTTAATATTGTTAAGAGAATTGCTATCGTGATGAGTAAGAATTTAAGAAGAATGAATGATAAATTCCTGAGTGCTTTAATTAGCTATTAATACATAAACAATAGGCGTCACTGCATTAGTCGCTGGTCATCAGTAAAAATGGAATTTTGTAACTATCGTTATATCTAATCAGTAACAAATGACTGTTGACTAATGACACCAATCTATTAAGAAAGGAGGATTTTTAACATGCTATTGGACCCTACAAAAAATGCAGATTGGGAAATTGCTGAAGCAGCGGAGAAAACCATGAAGACCTCTTTGCAATTGGCTGAGGAATTGGGGATTGAAACGGATGAACTTATACCTCATGGACACTATATTGCAAAAGTAAATTATTCAAAAGTGCTCGATCGATTAAAAAATAAGCCAGATGGTAAATTTATCGAAGTAACAGCGATTACCCCTACCCCTTTAGGTGAGGGAAAATCAACAACTACCCTCGGTCTTTTACAAGGATTGGGTAAACGTAAAAAGAAAGTTACCGCAGCTATACGCCAACCATCAGGCGGTCCAACTATGAATATTAAAGGTTCTGCTGCAGGCGGTGGTTTATCACAATGTATTCCTCTCACAGAATTTTCTCTTGGTCTTACCGGTGACATCAACGCTGTTATGAATGCCCATAACCTTGCTATGGTTGCTCTGACAGCAAGAATGCAACATGAATTCAATTACACAGATGAACAACTCTCAAAAAGAAATTTGAAGCGCCTAAATATTGATCCTAAAAACATTGAAATGGGATGGGTTATTGATTATTGTGCGCAAGCTCTCCGTAATATCATTATAGGGATTGGTGGTAAAATGGATGGTTTCATGATGCCATCTAAATTCGGCATTGCAGTTTCGTCTGAAGTAATGGCTATATTGTCTATATTCAGTGACCTTGCAGATTTTCGCAAAAGAATAGGTGGTATTGTAGTTGCATATGATAAACAAGGAAATCCAATTACAACAGAAGATCTGGAAGTTGCAGGAGCAATGACAGCATGGATGCGAGATGCTATAAATCCAAATTTACTCCAGTCATTGGAAGGCCAGCCGTGTTTTGTACATGCAGGGCCTTTTGCAAATATTGCTGTCGGTCAATCTTCCGTTGTTGCAGATAAGATGTGTCTTAAATTGTCTGACTATCATATTACAGAATCAGGTTTTGGTGCAGATATCGGTTTTGAAAAATTCTGGAATGTAAAATGTCGTTATTCAGGCAATATTCCTAATGTATCTGTAATCACCGCAACAATAAGGGCATTGAAACATCATGGTGTTAATGCAGGAGCACCACCTGTAATCCCAGGTAGACCTATTCCAAAGGAATATTTTGAGGAAAATCTCAAATGGCTTGAAGATGGAATGTCAAATGTAATTCATCATATTAATACAGTGAAAAAGGCAGGCATAAATCCTGTTGTCTGTATAAACAGGTTCCACACTGATACAGATGAAGAGGTTAAATTAACGAAGAGGATGTGTGAGGCTGCAGGTGCACGTGTTGCTGTATCACAGCACTGGCAATATGGAGGTGAAGGTGCTCTCGAGCTGGCTGATGCAGTCATTGATGCCTGTAATGATAGGGTTGATTTTAAATTCCTCTATGATCTTGAAACCCCTATACGGAAAAGAATTGAACTAATAGCTAAAGAGGTTTATGGTGCAAACGGTGTTAGTTACTCACCTGAGGCAACAGCTAAAGCTGAAAGGTTTGAAAAGGATCCAAAATTCAGAGATTATGCTACAATGATGGTAAAAACTCACCTATCCCTTTCTCATGACCCTACAATTAAAGGGGTACCAAAAGGATGGACACTTCACATTCGTGATTTTCTTATTTATGGTGGGGCAAGGTTCATCTGTCCTGTAGCTGGAAATATCAGTCTTATGCCAGGAACAAGTTCAGACCCTGCATTTCGTCGAGTGGATGTGGATGTAAAAACAGGTAAAGTTAAAGGTTTATTTTAATTGTTGTTTGTTTTAAGTAGATTAATCAAAATGGTGATTAATCATCTACCCTTTGTTTAATGAGAAACCCTGCGGTAAAACCACAGGGTTTCTAAATTATGTAAATATCCTGAAATGCGTCTTAATACCCTGTATCAAGTACGGGATAAACTCAGCAGGAAACCAGAAAAACTGGTTTTCACATAAAGCGTAGAATGACAGAAATATGGAGACCCTATAGCAAATGTCAGGTTTAAAATGAAAAAAGTTGGTTTTATATATGATGATATATTTCTTAAGCATAAAATGCCACCTGGGCATCCTGAATCTTCTCAGAGATTAACAGTAATCCTCGAAACACTCCAGAAATCTATTTTATGGAATAAGCTAATTCATCTAAAACCCTGTCCTGCAAAAGAAAATGATATTCTTGAAGTTCATACAAAAAAATATTTCGATAACATAAAATCCTTTACGGGATTTTACGATTCGGATACATATATATCAGAGCATACATTCGAAGTATCACTTTACGCTGCTGGCGCCATTATAGAAGCTCTTGAAAAAACTAAACAGGGAATAATAGAAAGGGCATTCTGTGCAGTTAGACCTCCTGGGCATCATGCTGAGAAAGATAGTGCAATGGGTTTTTGTATATTCAATAATGTTGCTATTGGTGCAAGATATGCACAAAAAATTGGCTATAAAAAGATATTTATTGTTGACTTTGATGTGCATCATGGAAATGGAACACAGCATATATTTGAAGAAGATGACACAATATTTTATTTCAGCACACACCAATATCCTCATTATCCAGGCACAGGTACTGATTCAGAAAGAGGGGTTGGCAAGGGTAAGGGATTTACATATAATATACCTTTACAAGCAGGCTCTGGAGATAAAGACTTTTTTCATTGTTATAATGATATATTACCAAACCTCGTAATGAAATTTAATCCTGATATTATTCTCGTATCTGCTGGATATGATATTCTTTCGAGTGATCCTCTCTCTGGAATTTATGTTTCTAATGAAGGAATAAGAAATATTGTAAGAAGTATTATTTCATGTCAAAAGTTAGTACGACATACAATCCCGCCCATTATTTTTACCCTCGAGGGTGGATATAATCTTAAAGCACTAAGTGAATCTGTATTAATAACACTTTTTGAACTGCTTGAAATTTAACGATTTTATATATTTTAATAGCTTGTTGAAATTCCTTTTTATTAAAACTATAATTTGAAATATGATATATACCCCCTTTTGTTTAAAGAAAAAAATTATATTTTCATGGAGTATTATTTTAATTTTTCTACTCTATTCAATTTTTTCTATATCATATTCACAAGAAACAAAAAAAGAAGTTATGGTAATAACTATTCAGAGCGTAATAAATCCAGTTGTTGCTGAATTCATTACAAAACAAATAAAAAAAGCAAATGAAAGAAAAGTGGAAGCTTTCATTATTGAATTAGATACTCCGGGTGGATTAGATACTTCTATGAGAAATATTGTGAAAGATATAATTGGCAGTGAAATACCAGTAATAGTATATGTCTCACCAAGTGGAAGCAGGGCAGCTTCAGCAGGTGTCTTTATAACTCTGGCATCACATATTGCAGCAATGGCTCCAGGAACAAATATAGGGGCTGCTCATCCTGTAGGTATCGGTGAAAAAATGGATAAAACAATGGCAGAAAAAGCAACAAACGATGCGGCTGCATACATAAAATCTATTGCTGAGAAAAGAGCAAGAAATATTCAATGGGCAGAAGATGCTGTCAGAAAAAGCATTTCTGCTACAGAAACAGAGGCCCTTAATCTTCATGTAATTGATTTAATATCAAAGAATATCAATTCTTTACTTGACGAAATCCATGGTAAAAAAGTTCAAACAATTCTCGGGGAAAAAGTGCTAAATACCAAAAATGCTGTTGTAATACGTGAAAACATGAGCATCAGACACAAAATACTGGGGCTGATATCTGATCCTAATATTGCTTATATATTAATGCTCCTTGGTTTTTATGGTCTATTTTTTGAGCTAACAAACCCAGGTTCAATTTTTCCTGGAGTGATAGGAGGGATATGCCTGATACTCGCCTTCTATTCTTTTCAGACCCTTCCTGTAAATTATGCAGGCTTGTTATTAATCATTCTTTCCATTATCATGTTTATATTGGAAGTAAAAATCATATCACATGGCATATTAACGATAGGTGGAATAATTTCAATGATACTTGGTTCAATCATGTTATTTGAATCACCAGCACCGTTCATGAAACTTTCCTTTTACATCATACTTCCAGCAGTAATCATAACTGCCTTATTTTTTACACTAACATTCAGCCTTGCATTTAAGGCATATAAAAGAAAACCTGTAACAGGGTTAGAGGGTCTAATGGGAGAAAAAGGTATTGCGGTTACCAATATTACAAAAGAAGGAGGAATGGTATTATTACACGGAGAACGATGGTCAGCTTTTTCAGATGAACCTATAACAAAAGGGGAAAAGATAGTTATAGAATCTATCGAAGGTTTAACTGTTAAGGTAAAAAAACTATAGTTTAAGAAAGGAGTTTATCATGCCTTTTATTGCACCATCTTTTATGGGTTTCCTCTTGATAATATTCTTAATTATATATTTCCTTTCAAGTGCTATCAAAATTCTAAGGGAATATGAAAGAGGAGTTGTCTTCAGGCTTGGCAGGGTGATACCAGTTAAAGGTCCTGGCCTTGTCATAATTTGGCCGATAATCGACAAACTCGTTAAAGTCAGTCTAAGGACGGTAACTATGGATGTGCCACCTCAGGACGTAATAACAAAAGATAATATAACTGTTAAAGTTAATGCAGTTATCTATTTCCGTGTAATGGATCCTATAAAAGCCATCACTGAGGTCGAAGATTTCTATTTTGCTACTTCACAGATTTCTCAAACAACACTCAGGAGCATACTCGGACAGAGCCAGCTTGACGATCTTCTGACTAAAAGAGAGGAAGTCAATGCAGAGCTTCAAAAGGTTATCGATTTCCAGACCGAGCCATGGGGTATAAAAGTAACTGCGGTCGAAGTAAAAAATGTTGATCTCCCAACTGAAATGTTAAGAGCGATTGCTAAACAGGCAGAAGCCGAACGTGAAAGAAGGGCAAAGGTTATCCATGCTGAAGGTGAATTCCAGGCTGCGCAAAAACTCACAGAGGCTGCAAATATTATTGCAACTTCACCCTCGGCATTACAGCTTAGATTTCTGCAGACTTTGACAGAAATTGCAACAGAGAAAAACTCAACGATAATCTTCCCTGTCCCGATAGATCTTGTAAAACCTTTTTTAGATAAATTTGGGAAAGGGAGCAAGACAGAATAGAATTGTTTAAATTATGGTTAAAAACATTTTGTCATTTTTATAAAACTATTTTTCTATAAAGAGGAGGTAAAACAGCATGGAAAATGTATTGAAAGCTCAGTATGAAAGGGTAAGGAGATTTGAAAGAAAACCGTTTACTCAATCTATTGATTATTCTTTCAGCTCAATTATTGACAGGAAACGCAAATGGCTAAAGGCACATGGCAGGTCTTTTGATATCAGTGAAAATGGTTTAGGTATTTACACAGACTATCCGTTAGAACCGGGGCATATTATCTGGTTTAATGAGGGCATAGAAGATAAAGCTGGTTTTGTAAAGTATTGTATTAAGTCTGATAATGGCTACCGGGTAGGAGTTGAACTGGACGGGAAACATGTTGATATTATCGATGAAGCGACAGAATTATTCAACAAACGACTCGAAGAAATAGAAAAAAAATGTCAAAACAAAAATGAAAATCCTCAGGACATTTTACAGGCTATAGAGGATGCTATTTCAGAGATAAGAAATGCATATATACACTTTGAAGAAAAAGTTAAAGACAGAAATATTATACGTGATGCTCAAATAAGATTCCGTGAAAAAACAAACCATATAATATCAAAAAGCTATTTCATGAACCGTGCACGAACATGGCCTCAGGGCTATCAAGGTGACTATAAAATGCTCGAAGGCATGTACAGGAATACCCCGTTATCCCAAGGACTTGGCTATTATCTGGATTTAGCTTTTCTAAGGGCTCCATTGACTGTAGCAGTAAGAAACAGAATAGAAAAACTAAGAACAATATTGAAAGATGAACTACTAATTAGAAATAATCCCGCTGTATTAAATATAGCGTGCGGGTCTTGCAGAGAAGTGTTTGAATTATCTTCCGAAATCGAAAGTTCATCTGCTAAATTTACATGCATTGATCTTGATAACGATGCTCTTGCTTTTGCTGCCAATCGTCTCTCATATACAAACATTTCTCCTCTATCATCAAAACAGGTTGTCCTTCGAAAATATAATGCACTCAGAATGTTCGACCACGAATTAAACATGAAAGAATTCGGGAAGCAGGATATTATTTACAGTGTTGGATTTTTTGATTATCTTGAAACCGAATTTCTAATAAGAATATTAAATTCCCTGTATCAACTTCTTAATTCAGGTGGCATTTTAATAGCAGCTTTTAAGGATGCAAATCGTTATATTGGCCCGGATTATCACTGGATTGTTGACTGGGACGGCTTCCTCCAGAGGAATGAAGAAGAATTCAGGAATATATTGACCATGGCTAATATACCTGATTCTGCAATATCAGAAAACCGTGATAACTCTGGTTTGATTGTATTTTATTTGATAAGAAAATAACTTTTTTTGTAGGGGTTAATTCAGCTATGTATAATTATACTATAATTCAAATAGTTAGCATCGTTTATTAAAGTATTTTATTAAATTTTAAATGATATAAAATTAAAAAGGAATGAACAAAAAAATTGTTATAACCGGTATTGGTGTTATTTCACCGATAGGAATTGGGAAAGACATTTACTGGGATAACCTGGTTCAAGGCAAAAAAGGATTTAGAACAATAAGCCTTTTTGATACATCTAATTTTAATGTTCATATAGCAGGGGAAATTAATGATTTTGATCCCATCACTTTCCTCGGTAAAAAAGATCTTCGCATTCTTGATAGAAGCACAACATTGATCTGCTCTGCAGCTAAGTTAGCGATTGAAGATGCAAATCTTTACATCTCAGAAGATAACACTCACTCTACCGGTGTCTCTATTGGAACAACTTTTGGAAGCCTTCACAGCATATCCCAGTTTGACCGTGTAAGTCTTATCGAAGGTCCTAAATATGTCAATCCATCTCATTTCCCCAATACAGTAATTAATTCCCCAGCAAGTCAGGTATCAATTCGTTTCAAAATAAAAGGCTTCAATACAACAATATCTACAGGTTTTTGTGCCAGTCTTGATGCTGTCTCTTATGCTTATGATTTTATAAATTTAGGTAGAGCGCATATCGTGCTTGCCGGAGGAGTTGAAGAATTATGCGAAGAGACATTTCTTACCTTTTACAAACTTGGATATTTATCTGGAACTGATGGGTCAGAACCTCTATGTTGCCCGTTCGATGCGAGAAGAAACGGTTTTATTCTTTCTGAAGGTGCTTCAGTACTTGTTCTTGAAGATGAAGAATATGCACTAAAAAGAGGCGCGAAAATACTTGCTTATGTGCTTGGTTATGGCAATTCTTTTGATCCTGAATCAGACAGCAATTTTAGTCATAAAGGAAAAGGTCTAATTAACGCAATTAACAATGCATTGAAAAGTGCATCTCTTTATCCGGACGACATAAATTATATTTCTGCAAGCGCAAACTCCGCTAAAGGACTTGATAGAATGGAAACAAAAGTTTTTAAGGAGGTTTTCGGAAAACAGATATACAAAATACCTATTAGTTCAATCAAATCAATGATAGGTGAATCATATTCTGCATCAGGAGCTTTATCTCTTGCTGCAGCAGTTTGTTCTCTACAAAAAGGTATCATCCCTCCTACAGTAAATTATTTAGAAAAAGATTCTGAATGCGATCTGGACTACGTGCCAAATATTGCGATAAGTAAAAAAATAAATAATATACTTTTAACCGCATCTGATTTCTATGGTAATAATACAGCAATCGTGCTTGGAAAGTATGGAGGCTAAAATGCAACTCGATTTTGAAGAGATAAAAAAACTTATCCCTCAGCGGTTTCCTTTTATCATGATTGATAAGATTTTGGATGTTAATCCTGGCAAAGAGGCCTTAGCAGTAAAGAATGTATCAGGAAATGACATATTCTTTCTTGGCCATTTTCCTGAAGTTGCAATTATGCCAGGTGTTGCTATAATTGAAGCTATGGCACAGACTGCTATAATTCTTTTTGCTGCAGGCACTAAGATAGAACCAAATGAAGAGAAATCTATCTATTTCCTCGGTTCTGTTAAGGCACGGTTTCATCATCCTGTTGTTCCAGGGGATCAGTTAAAAATTAAGGTGATGAATATCAAATCTTTATCGACCGGTGCATACGTGACCGCAGAGGCATTCGTTGGTGAAAAGAAAGTGGCAGAAGCAGAACTTATATTTAGCAAAAAAGAGAATGTTTTTGGGGGGAAAAGTCATGTTAAATGAAGAACAGGTCACAAAAAATATAATCAAAAGCTTTTCCGAAAATATAGGGTTCCCAGTTTATACAGCAGAAGAACTTGAAAAAATGTATAAGTCTTTCGGTGTTGATCCAAAAAGTCTCGATAGAAGGGTATTTGATACTGAAAGCATGTCACATCACCTGCAATCAGAAGTAATAAAGCTACTAAGAATGATGAAGATTGAGAAGGATGACTTCATACTGGATGCAGGATGCGGAAATGGCGCCCCAACAAGACTCATGGCAAAATTATATGGCTGCAGGATTATCGGATTCGATATCAATCCAAATCAAATTCAAAAGGCAATCGATTGTGACATTCTTGAGGGGGTTGATTTTTTAATAAAAAGGGACATTAAAGATGTTCACAAGATAGATTATTCTGAAAACACTTTTAACAAGATTTTTCACAACGAAACAATTTGTCATTGGATGAATAAAGAAGTCGCTCTGTCAGGTCTGTATAGAGTCTTAAAAAAGGGCGGAATAATGGGCTTCCACGACTGGGCAAGGGGTGATAGAGGTGACCTGAATGAGGCTGGAGGTGATTTTCCCGGAACGTATGCTGAAGGTGTGTGGTTCCAGCACACTATTCAGGAAACAAAAAGTTTACTGGAACAGGCTGGCTTTGTTGTTCTCCATACCGAAGACACGACTGACATTGTTGACCGCGGTCTTCGTGCTCGTCTGAGAGAACTGCAAATGTCTAAGGTATACTTAAAGGGTGCTTCAGAGGAATATTTTCATAAATCAATTCGATATTTTAAGGTTATGATTGAAACGCACTATAATTACCTCAGATACGGACGTTTTCTGTGTTTTAAAAAATAGCCAATATTTATGATGAATTATGCTGACAATCGTCGGATAGTTATAACTGGCCTGGGTGTCATTTCGTCAATTGGGAATGGCTGGAAAAATTTTTGGGACAGCCTCCTTGAAGGCCATTCCGGAATAAGTCCTGTCTTTTCTTTTGATACATCGAATCATTTCACTCACTACGGAGGTGAGATAAAAGATTTCGATCCTTTTAATTTTATTCCGGAACAGAAAGTTCATTTATACAGCAGAGCTTCACAGCTTGCTCTTACAGCTATGAAATTTGCAATCGAAGACTCAAAGCTCACAAATGATATCATCTCTAACATTAAGACAGGTACTTGTATCGGTACTACTTCTGGTTCTATACAAACAATTGAAAAAATAAATGACAGACTAATAAAAAATGATGCCGTTGAAAGTGAATTGTTTTTTCAGCTTCCAACACATACAACCCCTGCCATGATTGCCAGAGAACTAAATCTTAATGGTCCAAATTACATTTTCTCAACAGCCTGCGCAGCAGGAAATTATGCAATAGGATATGGATTTGATTTAATTCGTATGAAAAAAGCTGATATTGTATTTGCTGGTGCATCGGATCCTTTCTCAAGAATTTCATTTACAGGCTTTAATCAATTCAAAGCAGTTGCACCAGAAAAATGCCAACCATTCGATAAAAACAGAAAAGGGATGATGGTTGCAGAAGGTTCAGCCATACTTGTATTAGAATCTCTAACGCACGCTATCGAAAGAGGTGCTCCTATTTATGCCGAAATATTAGGTTATGGTTTGAGTTGTGATGCACAACATATGACCCAACCTTCTGTTGAAGGCCTTGTCCGGTGTATGCTAAGAGCATTGTCCGAATCTGGAATTCAGAGAGAGGATGTTGATTACATAAGCGCACACGGAACGGGAACTCCTACAAATGATAAAGCTGAATCTGCAGCAATAAAAGAGGTCTTTGGCTCAAGATATAAAGAAATTCCTGTGAGCTCAATAAAATCTATGATTGGTCATACTATGGGAGCAGCATCAGCACTTGAAGCAGTTTCATGTGCTCTGACAGTGAAGAACGATATTATACCGCCAACCATTAACTTTGAAACACCGGATCCTGAATGCGATATTGATTGTGTGCCAAACAAAGCAAGGGAACACAAAGTAACAATAGCCTTGAATAACTCTTTTGCATTCGGTGGGAATAATGCCTGTCTGGTTTTAAAAAAATTCATTTCGCAAGGAGAAAGATAAATGTTTGATACTTTAGAAAAGGAAATTATATCAATAATTTCAGAAGTCTCTGGGATGGAAGAAGTGGAAATCAAACCTGAATCGAATCTTGCTAAAGACTTGGAGATCGATTCTATTAAGGCTATTGAGATTATCGTAGCACTTGAGAAAAAGTTTAAGGTTTCTGTGCGTGACGAAGACATACCGCAGATTTCCACTGTAAAGCAAATTATAGACTTAGCAAAAGAATTGATTGTAAAATAGTAATAATGAATTTACTTTAAGCCAGTAAAAGTAATGCTTTTTACTTTAAGATATAGATAGGGCTATGGATCAGTATAAAAACAATTACATAGAACAAGAATTAACAAAAATAACGAATTTCTGGTTGTCTGTCGGACTTGTCTTGGGGGCATTTGTTATAACTTTTCTCAACATCCTTGACCGATTTGTTGATCCGGAAAATGCTACGAGGTTTTTGATTTACAGACTGATGTGTTCTTTCTTAATGCTCATACTGTATCTTTTTAACAGAAAACATGTGAACAAAAAATCACAAAATCTTATCATCATCTTCAGTACAGTCCTTACATCAGCTACAGTCGAGCTTATGATATTGTCCTCAGGAGGACACAAGTCAACCTATTACGCTGGCATCGTACTAACCCTTGTCTTTGTACTTGGTTTTATCCCGTGTTTTCTCAAAACAGCCTTGTTAATTGTTGCTATAGCTTATTCTATATATCTTGTTCCAATCATTCTTTTTGACAATATTTCGGATTTACATACTTTTATAAACAACAATGCGTTCTTATTATCGACAGCTTCAGTAACAACAGTTATACGATTTCTTAACCAGAAAAGACTGACAAGCGAGCTCAGCCTTCAATATGAACTCAATCAAGAAAAACAAAAACTTGAGCAATACTCTTCCCATCTTGAAGAATTGGTAAAGGAACGTACCAAAGAACTTTCTATATCTGAAAAGTGGC
>JACAFF010000038.1 GCA_013388455.1 Nitrospirota bacterium | reverse complement strand
TTGCCACACGTAAAAATCTAAACGAAATCTTTCTTGGTTGCCTCATGAAAATTATAAACGAAATTATCTTTCTTTTTTGCATTGTTTTTTGATGTAACCAATCTAATAAGTTTATTTTGCAACTTAGTAAAGTTTCTTTTAAGCTCTGCAGGATTAAGTTCCTCTCCCTCTAACCAACCCATATCTCAGTATCCCTAAAATTTACTTTTAAATACTTGTAATGTTTATCTGTTTCATTTAGATTTTTGGTGAGGTGAGGCAATTCGAATCGTTGACAATGCTTAATGTTTTCCTTACAATTCTACTAAATGCAGAATAAAGATAAAAGAGAATGTTATGCCTATGAAAAAATTACAAAAACAGTTAAAATTAGAGATGCATTTCAAAATAAAAGGGGCAATTCGGGATATTGAAACCATTGCAACAGGGCATGGAATAAAGAATTTGAATAGATTAAACAGGATATATGGAAAAGCAAACTGGAGAAAATTGAAAGGCATTTGTCACGTAGAACTGGAAGACGGTGCTGTTTTTGAGGTAGAAGTTCATTGGTACGAGGGACACGGTATCGGGAAAAAAGAAGTAAAAATTAAAAGATATTTATGAAAGAGGAGGCTATGAGAAAACATTTTATGATATGCGTAGATAATCGCGGATATGAGGCATCACTGGAGAAAAGAAAACTATACGAGGTATTGCCTGACAGAGTAGCTGAAAAACATCATCAGATAAGGGTCATTGACGAATCAGGTGAAGACTATTTATACCCTGAAAATTTCTTTGCTCCTGTAAAGTTGCCTCTTATCACAAAAGAAAAATTAGAATTAGCTACGGCATAACAAATTACTCGTGCGGATGGCGAGCCACAGCACAGTTCAGTCGTTAACCCTCAAAAAAAATAATAGGAACCACTAAATTGACAAAACAACCGCTCAGCCTGAAAGTTCGCCTGCCTCAATATGAATCTCCCCGAAACAGATGGAGAAAAAAATTTCATGACGTTGACAACAGGCTAAAAGACATTATGGATTCCCTTCAGGGTCGCATGGGTGGGAGCAAGAAAGAACAGACATTTGAACGAATTATTCCAAATGATCGACAGATATATAAAGTCACAATTGAAAAGAAGCGCCCACCAATTCAAAGCCACGGCTTAGGCCACTTAATAATTAGAAAATACAATCCGGACGAACTTCAGGCTTTTCGGAAATGGTTCTAAGAGTTCGATGCAGAAGTTTGGGATCAGCAATTCGAAAAAGATGCTTTATCGGGAAAGATCGACTCACTGGCCGAGACAGCCATCAAAGCGTTTAAGTCCGGTCGCTGCTCTGAAATTTGAAACATTACGGTCTCCTGTGGTTTTGGATCGGCAGCCATGAAGACTATAATAAACTGCTCGGTTAACAATTCAAATTCAATATTTAGGGGGCATCCATGATAAATACCAATGAGCTTTTTGATAAAGCGATTTCGCTACCTATCGAAATAAGAATGCAACTTGTTGAAAAACTTCTGCTGAGCTTGAATCCCTCGCAGAAAGAGATAGACAAATTGTGGGCAAAGGAAGCAGAAAAGAGATTTGAAGAAATAAGGAGCGGCAAATTAAAAAACAATATCAGGAGAAAAAGTATTTATCATTGCTGTGATGTAGCTTAACAGAAGACCTGATTAGTGGAAAGATAGAAATCGGGTGTTACATCATCACTGCTCCGCTGCCGGCAGAACTGACCATACGAGCATATCTTGAAAGATAACCTTTTGATATCTTTGGCTTTAAAGGTTTCCAGGATTTGAACCTTTCCTTAATCTCTCTGTCGGACAGAAGAATATCAATTCTTCTCTTGGGAATATCGATCCTTATCTTATCTCCGTCTCTGAGTATAGCTATTGTTCCGCCTTCCATCGCCTCTGGTGATATATGTCCTATACAGGGACCGCGAGTCCCGCCGGAAAATCTACCATCTGTTATGAGTGCTACTGATTCGCTCAATCCCATACCTGCAATGGCTGCAGTTGGAGATAACATCTCTCTCATTCCAGGCCCTCCTTTTGGACCTTCATATCGTATAACAACAATATCACCGGGGATGATTTTTCCATTAATTATCGCTTTCATTCCCTCTTCTTCTGAATCAAAAACCTTAGCAGTTCCTTCAAAACATAGCATCTTTTCACTAACAGCAGATTGTTTGACAACAGCTCCGTCTGGAGCAAGGTTACCTCTTAATATTGCTATTCCTCCTTCTTTCCTGTATGGTTTGTTGAATGGTCTTATTACATCTTCATCTATTACCTCTGCAGAATCAGCAATTTCATATATCTTCCTACCGCTGACAGTAATGTTGTTATGGAGTTGCTTCTTCAGCCTTTTCATCAATGCAGGTATGCCACCTGCCCAATCAAGATCTTCAAGGTAATGTTCACCCCCTGGCAACATATTGGCAAGATGCGGTGTCTTCTTCGACAAGATATCAAATGTCTCAAGTGGCAGGTCAACTCCTGCATCATGTGCAATAGCAGTTATATGTAGAACACTATTAGTAGAGCCACCGAGAGCAAGATCAACCATAATTGCGTTTTCAAACGCTTTGCGTGTCATAATCATGCGAGGTGTTATATTTTTCTTTATTAAATCAACAATACGCTCTCCACTTTGAAAAGCAATCCTTCTTTTATCAGCAGAAATAGCAAGCATAGTTGCAGACCTTGGAAGACTCATGCCAATTGCCTCGGTAACACACGCCATTGTATTTGCAGTATACATTCCCTGACATGCTCCAACTCCTGGACATGCACACATTTCAAGAGCTTCAAGCTCTTTATCTTTAATTAAACCCCTTTTATATTTTCCTATTGCTTCGAAGGTATCATTGACAAGTGATAATCTCCTTCCTTTCAAACGTCCTGATAACATAGGCCCAGCAGTAACAATAATCGAAGGGATATTGATTCTCGCAGCTGCCATAAGCATTCCCGGGGTAATCTTGTCACAATTTGTAAGAAGCACAAGTCCGTCGAACTGATGTGCCTGAGCTATTGTTTCTACCATATCAGCAATAAGCTCTCTTGATGGAAGAGAATAGTGCATTCCCATATGTCCCATTGCAATACCATCACAGATTCCAGGAATCCCGAAAAAGAATGGATATCCACCAGCTGAATGGATACCTTTTTCAATAAATCTCTCAAGATCTCGCATCCCTATATGTCCGGGTATTATATCTGTAAAACTTGTAGCAACCCCTATAAAAGGTTTTTTCATCTCACTTTTACATATACCGGTTGCATAAAGTAACGCTCTGTGTGGAACACGCTCAAGCCCCTCTTTGATCAATTTGCTCCTCATAGCAAAATCCTCCCTTTAGCCTAAAAAGTTTTGAGTATTCTTTCGATTTATTCTAATTAACTGAATGGCTTTTCTTATACTCCCTAACCAGTTCTGCCATCCTGTCTTTTTTTTGCAGCTTCTGTTTTTGTATTCTTTTCCTTTCCATTTCTTCGTCAGGGGTAAGATAGCGTCTACTGTCAATATCTGCCAGAAGCATGTCGAGATTTCTATGCTCTTCACTAAGTTTTTTAAATTCCTCGTTCTCCTTCTTCAACAGCTCAATAATTTCATTCTCTTTCAATGTGCCCTCCTTAATTTAAAACAGTTTTTTAAAAAATATGCTGCTTAATTTATATTCTTAATCTAATTTCTTGCAAATATCAGGAGAGACCACTACCGAATATCATTAATTATCCTTTCTGCCATAATCTGTGAATTTTCTATACAGTCATTAACACCAATCCCCCTATAAGCATTACCTGTAATATAAAACCTTTTATACTTTCTTATTGATTCATCTACCATCTTAAGCCTATTTTCATGACCTAACGAGTATTGGGGAATTCCTTTTTTATGTATAAATACTTTTACAAAGTCAGGCTGTAAATCTATATCCATTATCTCTCTCAATTCTTTCATAACAAGACTAATCTGCTTATCCTCATCCTGAAGTGCAAGGTCTGAGTTTCTGACTCCTCCAAGCATTGTTCTTAAAAGCACATAACCGTCAGGAGCTCTATTCGGGAAGATACTCGAATCCCATAGCGTTCCTAATATCTTTCGTCTTTCTCTGTTTGGTATAAGAAAACCAAAACCGTCGAGTGGATGTTTAATTTTATCACGCCTGTATCCCAGACATATAACCGATATAGCAGGATAAAAGATTTCTCTAAGTACTGATGAAATGGTCTTATCCATGTCTTTTAATATTTCTGATGTTTCATGAGCAGGTGTTGCAAGCACAAGTGCTTCTGTCTCAATGGATGAACCATCTGTTATATGAATAACATAGCTTTCACCTTTTTTTTCAACAGAAACTACCTTTGAAGTGTTTTTTAATCGTTTTCCTATATGTCCTTGCAAGGTATTAATAAGCACCTCCATACCATCTTGAAAAGATGTAAGTACACCACCAGGTCCTGGTCCCACTTTTTTACCGGTTTTTTTTGCAGCTTTCTGAAGCTTTATCATGCCTCTGATTAGGCTCCCATATTGTTGTTCAAGGTCATAAATTTTACGAAAACAACTCTTCAAACTCATATTCTCCGGATCGCCAGCATAGATACCTGATGCCATTGGGTCTATAAGTTTCTCATAAGCCTCCTTTCCGAGTCTACGACGCGCAAAGTCAGCAAGCGACTCTTCGTCAGAAGTTTTTTGGGGCACAAAAATTTCCCAGATTATCCTTAAGCGACCAAAAATACTTAGCAGATTAGAAGATAAAAATGCAGCAGGAGATTCAGGAAGTAGATTTAATTTACCATTAGAGAAAATATATCTTTTTCTTGCTTCATCACTACTCCTTAAAGGACTGAGACCGAGTTTCGCAATAAGCTCAAGAGTCTTTGGTCTATTGTCAAGAAATCCATTTACTCCGCCTTCACAGAGGAATCCATTTATTCTGTCAGTCCAGATCTTACCCCCAGGCTTTTTTTCAGATTCAAGGACAGTAATATCTAATGCAGGATTTCTCTCAAGGAGAAAATAGGCAAGTGAAAGGCCAGATATTCCTCCGCCAACAATTACCAATTTCATATTAGATATTATTAATTTTATCACAAATTAATGAAAGATTTCATATTAAATTTCTTGATTTCATGACCCAAAATCTATCGAGAAGAATGTATAAGTCATCAACAAGGTTATTGCTGAATTTTGAAATAACTTAGTTATTGCGACTTATATTTGTAGCCAGAGACAGAAAAGACTTTCTGTCTCTGGAAAAAAGTATCAAGCCATTCATGTGTAAATCTTCAAGAATTCTTACAACTTCCTGTGATGGCAGATTCAGTAATTTTGAAACATAATCTATTTGCTGGATTTCCTCAATTGCTGATAGATAAATATCCTTTTTCTTTGAGTGAAATATCCAAATATTTTTGATACCATCACGAGCTAAGGTTATCTTTAAACTTCCATCGGAGGTTATTTCATAAACCATAAAATTCTCAGATTGATTCTTTCTTTTGATCTCCTGAACTTTATTTCTTATAACCTCTGACATCATAAATTGCTCCTCATCATTATCAAACTGATATTGGTAAGGGTAATTAGAATATGAATGCATTGGAAAATTTCTAAAAAGAGACGAAAAAACCGACTGGGTATGTTTTTTAATTTTATATTTTTCCGTATTTAAAAAAATAGGACAGTCTGTTGGCAGATAGAATTCACCGGGATATATCTGGATATTCTTATAAACTAAAATATGAGTTATCAGATCCATAGTATTATTATTCTCAAACATGTCCTGTATTGTCATGCCGGGGTAACAGGTAAATAGATTGAATTGAACTGGCACATTTAATTCAGCAACTGCTTTCAGCACCTCAACATTTTTTAAAACCGTTACTCCTTTATTCATCATTACCAAAATCCTATCACTGAATGTTTCAATACCTATCTGAAAAGGTGTAGCCCATTTGCCGAACTTAAGAAGTGCCCTGAGTACTTCTCTGTCCATTCTTTCTGCACGAAATTCTCCGTAATGGAAGACAAGCTTCTTGCCTTGTAGATACTCCGATAAATCAAGAATAGATTTTTTGTCCTTCAATGCATCGGAGTCGAGTATAAAGAAATTTCTGAGGTCTTCAGAAATGTCCTGATAATATTTTATCTCTGCTTTAAGATAATCAGGACTTTTTGTCTGGCATATAATATTGTATGACTGGTCAGGGCAGAATGTACATTTTTTCCATGGACATCCTCTACCGAATTCAAGTGGAAGAATAACCTCATCAATTGGTAACGTAAAATCCTCGAAATCATACTGAGGAAAAGGAAGGGTGTTCAGCCATTTATTAGGCTTCGATTCTGACTTTTGTATTGTGCCATCCTCATTCCGAAAGAGTACGTTATAAATCTTCTTTTCTTTGTTGTTTATATGCTCTATGAGACTTTCAACTGTTATCTCACATTCGCTTATGCCTGTATAATCAACATAACCGATATTCTTCATCAGTTCATAACCGAAGGCTCCAGTACAGTCTTTACCCCCGAATACCGTCAGTATGTCAGGACGGACTTTTTTAATCCTGGAGCACAACAACAATGAACTGCTCAGTTGATAATGGGAACAACTGAATCCAATAAGTTTCGCATCACTTATATAGCCATTTACCCTTGAGAATGCTGACTTAATGAAGGCTTCAGCGAGTACCCTCATGTTTTCGAAGTCTTGAATTGTCAATCCGATTGACTCGAGGCGTTCTATAAAAAGATTTTTTGATGACTCATACATATCCTCAAAAAGTAGAGAAGCAAAAACATAATCAAGCCCCATGTATTCAACACCGAACTCCTCTGATCCACGCAGAAAATTTTCCCATAATTTTGGATTATGTCCTCTAATAAAGGGCAAGAATTCAAGATGAAAATGAAATGTTTTTACTTTAATACCTTTATTTTTTAAATATGCCTGCATAATTCCGAGGTTCACATTCGGAACATTTGAAAACCAGCGAGAAATAAATCTCGCATATGGCATCGAAATAAATACAAAATCCACCATTTAATTCTCCAAAAGTTATGTTTTAATAAAATTAAAGGTTATAATAACAAAAAGCTTTTTATATATAATATATCTATACCACACCAATGAAAGATAAAAAAAAGATAAAGATAGGCTATAGTAATCCAGTTCGTATATCTTTTAAAGAAGAAACCAGAGCGATTCCATGGCTATCAATGCTTCTGGATGCATTTTACATTATAGATAAGGGTATCTCAGAAGCAATTAAAATAGAGTCTCGAAGACAGAGAAAAGTCGCCTGCACAAAGGGATGTTCAATCTGCTGTAAGACACATCGTGACATACCGGTATATCCGCTTGAGCTTGTCGGCATTTCATGGTATGTAATAGAAAAGATAACCGGTCCTGTTCGTGAAAATATCAAGACAAACCTCAGAAATTATAAGGAAAACGATCCCTGTCCTTTCCTTATCGAAGATGCCTGCTCAATACACCCGATGCGTCCCATCTCATGCAGACAATTCATCGTATTTGGCAAAGCATGTATTGATGGAGAAGATCCTTACTATACAAGACGGAAAGATGTTCTCACTCCTATCAAAAAGTATGTTGACAAGGCCTTCTTCATCATGCTCCCTTTTTACGGCGTCGAAGATGAGTCTCAAAGAATGAAAATTATTGAGAAAGGTAACATGCATACGATGGTCAAAATAATTCAGACATGCAACTGGAAAAGTTTAGCAGATAAAATGGAGGAATTTGAAAAGGTTAAAGTATAAGAAATTATTCTGAAATTTCTGTATTAAAATAACATATAAACTACAAAAACGATTCTATTTATATCTCTATCGGATCAACATCAACCCCTATCTTCACATTTTTTGAGTCTTTTAAAGCCTTAATTAAGGCTCTGGCTGCTGCATGTAGTCTCATCCTTACAGATGATTTCAAGAGGAGCTTGAATTCATTTTCACCTTTTTTGTTTTTAGAAATACTAGGGCCAAGTATTTCTACATCCTGAACATCTCTTTGCAAATTACTAATTTCTTCTGATAATTCTTTAGATAAAACCCTTTTACTTGTAAGTTTTATCAGAATCAGTCTTGCATACGGAGGGTAGTTAAGTGGTCTCCGCCTCTCAAGCTCTTCATGAAAAAAACCTTGATAGTCATACCTCTTCAGATATTTGTAAAGATAATGACGGGGCATTCTGGTCTGAATAAAAACAATGCCATTGTTATCTATCTTGTCTGTAATAGATAAAATGTCCTGATATGTCCTCTCTGCAGACCTGAAATCTGGAATGTTCAGAGATATGTCTGAATTAAGAAAAATAGCCATAGAAATTTCTTTAAGAAAAACAGTTTTCTGCGTCATCAATTTAGTACCAATCACGATCTTATTTTCATCATGAAACATCTCATCTTCCAACTTTCCTATATCATCTTTTGTCCGAGCCCTGTCACTGTCAAACCTTATTGTCTTTATACCTAAAATTTCTTCAATAACTTCCTGAATTCTTTGTGTTCCTGCGCCTAACATTTCAAGATTGTAACCGTGACATCTTTTGCAGGTAAGAGGTACAGAATATTTAATATATCCACAATAATGACATCTTATTGACATATCCTGTTTATGAAAAATTAGAGGCATCTTACAAATAGGACATTCTTCTATATAATTACAATCCAGACATTGAAGGAGCGTTGAATATCCTCTCCTGTTTATGATAAATACGATTTTCTTGTTGTTATGAACATATCTTGCTGCAATATCAACTACAGATTTTGACAGATAGGATTTAATAAGTTTATCATGTTTCATATCTAATAGCTTGATTTTTGGTTTCTTTTTCCTATCCATCGGTTCTATAAGGTTGTATTTTTTTAAACGGCAATTAAAAAGAGATTCTATAGAAGGACATATTGAGGAGAGCAAGACGGTCGCTTTTTCAAGAAAGCCTCTCATAACAGCAACATCTCTTCCATTATAGCTTGGCATGCAATCTTGTTTATACGAGCGGCTATGTTCCTGCAATACAGCTATCAGGGAAACCTTCCTCAAAGGAAGAAATATCGCAGAACGTGTTCCAAGAATAATATCAGAAAAGCCTGATTTTATCCTTTCAATAACCTCTGTTCTTCTGCCACTACTCAGTCCACTGTGGAAAATACATATTCTTTCACCAAATCTTTCATATAAAAAATGATATAGCGTATTAACAACACTCACCTCAGGCGCAAGAATAATGGCATTGTGTATTTCCTCAATTATTTTAAAAAGAAACGAGCATTCGTAAGAAGAAGATGGGGCATGAAGTAGAAACGTCCTGTATTCGTTTTTACGCAAAGAATCTAAAATGCTTTCCAGATCATTTCTTCTGATCTGTTCTTCATAATCTTCTCTATTAAATGGTGGAGGGATAAATTGATGTAGATCTTTTTTCTTTCTTGTTTTGATTTTTTTAAAAACCTCTTTTGGAAGCATATTTTTCAAAACAAGTCCAGCTTTAGACATATAATATTCAGACATCCACCTGAGCAATTTTATCATCTGAACAGATAATAAAAAATCATCATGGACTTCCATGATAGCTTTAATATCTCCAGAAGGAATCCATTGAGATTTCCCGATTACAATACCTTTCATAATTCTTTTTTTAATCTGAGCACTAACCATTATCCCTGACTTAATCTCATGTGCATATTTATCATCACAACTGTAAGTCAGGAGCCCAATATTGAGTGGGAAAACAATATCAAAAAATTCCATAATAGAATTTTATCACATTGTTATTAAACTTATTTTTGTGTAATAATTAAATATGTATAAAAAAATAATTGCATGTATTTTTATTATTTTTACTTGTTCCTGTGCTTTAAAACAGAGAGATGTCTCAAAAGAAATTGACTTGCCTCCAGAAGAGGCCTATTTATTCTTTATGCTTGGATATACTGCTGAAAAAGAAGGAAAATGGGAAGATGCTATTTCATATTATAACAAGGCACTCGAATTAGATCCTGAATCTTCTTATCTAAAAACACAGATAAGTCATATACTTTTAAAAACAGGCAAGATATCAGAGGCAATATCTTTTACCGAAAATATTTTGAAAACCGATCCGGACTATATCCCTGCCCTCACTCATCTGGGCGAACTTTATAACAGCCAGAAAAGAACCAGTGATGCTATCAAAATTTTCAGAAAAATCACAAAATTGCAACCTGATAATCAGGATGCCGCCCTATTTCTCAGCCTTTTGTATTCTTCACAACAGGAATATGATAAGGCAATCGAGATTCTTGAGAAACTTATAAATACTTATCCAGACAATATAATGGCATTATATTATATTGGTTCAATTTATCTTGAAACAGGAAATTTGGAAAAGGCATCAGAATTTTTTAAATCTGCTATCGCACAGCGCCCAAATTTTGATATGGCATATTTTAATTTAGGTCTTATCAGTGAATTGAAAAATGAACTAAACGAGGCTGAAAAATATTATAATAAAGCAACTTCCTTAAATCCTCACAATCTACAATATAAAGAAAGACTTGCACAGACCTATTACAAACAAAAAGATACAGAAAAGGCAATAGAACAGTATAAGAAACTTAGCTCACTTATACCAGATAATATTGACGTTCATTCAAATCTTGGCATTCTGTATCTTGAAGAAAAACAATATGATAAAGCAATAGAAGAATTCAGAATAGTTCTTGAATCAAAACCCGATCTATCTCCAATTAGACATTATCTTGCTATCTGCCTTGAAGAAATTGGCAGGGACGAAGAAGCAATCGGTGAACTGGAAAAAATAATAGCTCAGGAACCTCAGAATGTAGGAGCTTATATCTATCTCGGGTTTCTATATTCAAAAATGGATAAAAACGACGAAGCAATAAAAATATATCATGAAGCATTAAAATATGAAAAAGGAAAACCTGAGATATATTTATATCTCGCTATTAATTATCTACATAAAAAAGATTTCGAAAAAGCTGAAGCTGTGCTAAAAGAAGCGATCAGCCGTTTTGAAGACAATGATGAACTTAACTTCAATATTGCTATTGTTTATGAAAAAACAGACAGGTTCGAAATGATGATAAAGCATCTTAAAAAGGTACTTGAGATCAATCCCAATCATGCCGATGCTCTTAATTATCTTGGATACACTTACGCTGATAAAGGAATATATCTCGACGAGGCATTTTCTCTTATTAAAAAAGCTCTCGAACTCAAACCAGAAAATGGATATATTATAGACAGCCTTGGTTGGGTATATTTTAGAATGGGGAAGTATGATGAGGCCCTTCAACAACTTTTACGCGCCTTTTCAATAATAAAAGACGATCCGGTCATTTTAGAACACATTGGAGATGTCTATTCATCAATGAATCATAAGGATAAAGCCAGGGAATTCTGGGAAAAAGCAATCGAATTTCAGCAAAAAGGTGAAGACGAATCTTTAAAAGATAGGGTTGAAAAAAAGATTAAAGAAATACAATGACGTTCTCCTTATACGCTCCTGCAAAGATAAACTGGTTCCTCAATATTATCAGTAAAAGAAAAGATGGTTACCACGATATCATGAGTTCTATGCATAGTATTAATCTTTATGATACCTTGATTTTTCAGCATAGTGATTCTCTACATGTGGATAGTGAGATTGAAATCCCTCTAACTGAAAATCTTGTATATAGAGCCGCTTTCAATCTTAAGCAGAAATATTCATACAAGAAAGGAGCAACAATAACTATCAGAAAAAAAATACCTGTAGCAGCCGGCCTCGGTGGAGGAAGCAGTGATGCAGCTTATACACTTCTTGGACTAAATATGTTGTGGGATCTGCGTCTCGATAAAAAAGAATTAAGTTCGATAGCTTTTGAAATAGGTTCTGATGTATCATTTTTTCTGAACGGACCACTTGCACTTGTTAAAGGTAAGGGAGAAGTTGTCTGTCCTTTATCGATAGAATCATCTTTTATGGTAGTACTTGTAAAACCACCTATATCTGTTTCAACTGCATGGGCATATAATAAGTTTGATGAGGCAAACCCATCTATATTGACAAAATCTCCCATTGATATTAAACTGTTCTGTCAAGCCCTAAACAAACAGGATTTCACAACCTTGAATATAATGCTAAGAAATGACCTGGAAAAGATTGTTATTGATAGTTATCCTGTTGTAGGGGAATTAAAAAATAAAATGGTAGAAAACGGAGCCTTATACACTGCCATGAGCGGTAGTGGCCCCACTGTATTTGGAATTTTTAAGAACAAAGCAGAGGCGAAAAAAATTCTTGACACTATTAAGCCATATTGGTGTTATCTGGCTAATACGATGTAATAATTTAACATGGTATGCCTGAATTGGGGCGTCGACAAACGGCAAGTCAGGAGACTTTGGATCTCCCATCTGGAGGTTCGAATCCTCCCGCCCCAGCCAGCTTGAATTTACAAGGCAGATTCAGGAATTAAGAATTAAAAGTTAAGAGTCGACGTGTTATTAAATTTTTCATTCTTAACTTTCAACTTTTAACTATTTTTGGAGGTAAAATGCCTGAGGGAATGCAGCTATTTACAGGTAACGCTCACAGGGAGTTAGCCTTAGAGATATCGCAGTATCTGAATATTCGAATCGGAGATGCGACAGTTGGAAAATTCAGTGATGGAGAAATCTTCGTGCAAATAAACGAAAATGTCAGGGGATCAGATGTGTTTGTAATTCAACCCACATGTGTACCTGTGAATCGTCATATTATGGAACTTCTTCTAATGGTTGATGCACTCAAGAGGGCATCTGCAAGGAGAATAACGGCCGTTATTCCATATTATGGTTATGCCCGCCAGGACAGAAAAGTACAACCCCGTGTCCCTATTTCTGCAAAACTTGTTGCAGATTTAATAACCGCTGCTGGCACAAACAGAGTTTTAACTATGGATTTACACGCTGCCCAGATTCAAGGTTTTTTCAATATTCCTGTCGACAATCTCTATGCATCACCTGTTCTTTTAGAATATGTAGAGAAAAAGTATAATCATAGAAAAAATCTTGTCATTGTATCTCCTGATGCAGGTGGCGTTGAGAGGGCAAGAGCTTTTGCAAAAAAACTACAGAGTTCCATCGCTATAATAGACAAAAGACGTGAAGCAGCGAATATATCACAGATCATGAATGTTATTGGTGAAGTTGATGGAAAGGATACCATCATTCTTGATGATATGATTGACACAGGAGGCACAACAATTCAAGCAGCAAGTGCTCTTAAGGAGAAAGGTGCAAACAGGATTATTGCGGCATGCACACACGCAGTTCTTTCAGGCACAGCGGTTGAAAAGTTGAATAATTCCGAAATACAAGAACTCATTGTAACAAATACAATACCTGTTGATAGCAACAAACAACAATGCACAAAATTGACTGTTTTAAGTATAGCATCCTTGATAGGAGAGGCAATTAAAAGAATTCATGAAGAATCTTCTATCAGTTCGCTTTTTGTATAATTTTATTATTCAAGGAGAGGAGAAAATTGGAAAAAATAACTATCAATGCACAAAAGAGACAGGAAACTGGTAAAGGAGCAGCCCGCTCTCTCAGGAGAAAGGACATAATCCCCGCAGTTCTTTATAGGGCCGGAGGATCTATGCCCATAAAAATAAATAAAAAAGAAATAACACATTTTATCAACACAACAGCAGGTGAACAGGTGATGTTAAATCTCAAATTTTCCGATGATGAAAGCAAGCTTGCTTTATTGAAAGAATATCAGGTTGACCCTCTAAAAAGAGACCTTCTACATGCTGACTTCTTTGAAGTCTCTCTTACTGAAGAAGTGCGTGTAAGTGTTCATATTACAACCACTGGTGAACCAATTGGAGTAAAAAGAGATGGCGGTATACTCCAACATCTGTTAAGAGAGATCGAAATTGAATGTTTGCCAGATAAAATTCCAGGACATATCACAGTTGATATTTCAGGTCTTGAAATTGGCCAATCACTACATGTCAGAGATCTAAATCTTGGAGAAGGAATTAAAATTTTTGCAGACCCAGATGAGGTCATTGTCAATATCTTAGCTCCAACTGTTGAAGAAGTTGCTCCTGCAGAAGCTGCTCCAGAGCCATCAGAGCCAGAGGTTATAAAGAAAGGCAAGAAGGAAGAAGAGGAAGAAAAGGAAGAAAGCAAATAAAAAATAAATCCAAGGTCATAATTTAAAATTGTTAAATATAACTGAACATTTTAACTTTATAATCGGTGTTTAATGTGGATTATTGCAGGACTTGGAAATCCAGGGAGAAAATATCATAGAACCAGACATAATGTAGGTTTCCTCGTTGCTGATGAACTATCTTCAAGATATAAAATAGACCTAAGAAAAAAAGAAGATTATAAAATAGGAAGGGGTTCTATAAACAAAGAGGATGTTATTCTCATAGAACCCCTTCTATTTATGAACATGAGCGGAAAAGTTATTGAGTATATAATTAAAAAGTTCGATATTCAACCTGAAAAAACAATAATAATTCATGATGACATTGACATGCAGACTGGGAAAATAAGAATCCGCAAAACAGGTTCCTCAGGTGGCCATAAAGGAGTTGAGTCAATCATCCAAAGCATTCGATCAAAAGATTTTATCCGTATTAAAATAGGTGTAGGAAGAGAACAAGGAGTACCTGTTGAAGAATATGTCTTAAGCAAATTTAATAAACAAGAAATGTGCTTCATAAAAGAAGCAATACAGAAAGCCGCTGATGCAGTCGTTGTCATTATCTCAGAAGGTGTTAATAAGGCAATGAATAGGTTTAATTAATTTGTAGAAAAGGATACCTATGAAAGACATGTTAGGGAGAGAAGAATTGGTTAGCGTCGAGGAGGCTATAAAACTCCTCTTAAACTATGCTCCTTATAAGAGACCTCCAGAAAACTACTTTCCAATCGAAAAAGCTTTTAGAATGATAATATCAAGAGACATTATTTCACCAGAAGATCTTCCATCTTTTAATAGATCAACTGTCGATGGATACGCGGTCAAATCCTCCGATACATTCGGAGCAACTGAAAGCTTACCTTCCTACCTTAAGGTAAAGACTGAAATTTTAATGGGTGAAGAACCTGGATTTACATTGGAAAAAGGAGAAGTTGCTAAGATAGCAACTGGAGGAATGCTACCAAAAGGCGCAGACGCTGTAGTTATGTTTGAACATACACAGTGCATAGATGAAAATATGATAGAAGTAATAAAACCTGTATCTCCTGGTGAAAATGTCATACAAACGGGAGAGGATGTAAAAAAAGGAGAAGTTATTTTAAAAGCAGGTCATTGTTTGAGACCCCAAGATATAGGGGCGCTTGCAGGACTTGGGATTACATGTATATGGGCATATGAAAAACCAAAGGTTTCAATTATCTCAACAGGCGATGAAGTAGTCTCTGTTGATAAGTCTGTAAAATTAGGACAAGTAAGAGACATCAATTCATATACATTGTCTGGCCTGATTGCAGAGTCGGGTGGTGATCCAATAAAAAAAGGAATTTTTAGTGATCAATACGAAATTATAAAAAATGTTGTAAAAACTTCTATCAATGACTCTGAGATGGTTATAATTTCTGGAGGAAGTTCAGTTGGAACAAAAGATGTAACAGCAAAGGTTATTAATGATATTGGGAAGCCTGGCGTTCTTTTTCATGGTGTATCATTAAAACCCGGCAAACCAACTATTGGAGGTATTATAGAAAACATTCCGGTATTCGGACTGCCCGGACACCCTGTAGCTGTTCATGTCTGCTTTGAACTTTTTATTAGACCTGTCTTAAAAATTCTTTCAGGATCTGATCAGGTAATGACCGAAAACAAAAAAAGAATTATTAAAGCAAAGATTGCGAAAAATATCTCATCAAGTCCTGGAAGAGAGGAACATATTGGAGTCGTTCTTGAAGAACGAGATGGTGAATTATGGGCTATTCCTTTACTTGGCAAATCCGGACTCATTACAACATTAACAAAAGCTGATGGCTCAGCAGTTATCCCGTTGAGAAAATTTGGTGTACATGAGGGTGATTATGTAGATGTAAGACTTTTTTAATCCACTTTTAGTTTCTATGCATCCGGAACAACAACAACTTTCAACGAATTACCTGATTCAGATGCTATTTGGAAACCTTGTTGAATATTAGAAAGTTGAACGCTGTGTGTAATCATTTTTTTTGCATTAATCTTTCCATTGCTAATAAATTCTATCGCTTCTTTCAAATCATCAGGAGAAGCACCATATGAGAAGGTTACTGTTATCTCATCTCTCCAGAAACTCAAAGAAGGTATGATTATGTCATTTTGAGGTACTGCAAAAAACAAAACATTACCTCTTCTGTCAATTGACAATAAAGCATTATCTACGGCTTGCTGAGATGCTGCACAAACAATGACGATATCTGCTAATTTCCCATTATTAATACTCTTGAATACATCGATAGAATAGCTTTTTGCATCTATAATATAATGCGCACCGAATTCCAATGCTTTATCCAGTTTAAATTCATTGATATCCATAGCTATAATCTTAGCCTTTTTTATCTTTGCAAGCTGAATATGCAAAAGTCCTGATACACCGCAACCAATAATAAAAACCGTCTGACCTTTTTTCAGCCCTACCCTTTTCTGTCCTGCGATTACACATCCTAAAGGCTCAATCATCACACCTTCTTCGAATGTCATATTCTCTGGAAGTATAAATGTCCCGTATTTAACATTCTCTTCCGGTATCCTTACAAATTCTGCAAATCCTCCAGGATCAAAATTTCCTGTGTGAAGTAATTCACAAGCAGTAAAGTTACCTTTGACACAATAATCACATTTATAACATGGCACGTGATGTGAGACAAATACTCTATCGCTCTTTCTAAACTTCTTTATTTTTAAACCGATTGCTTCAACTACACCTGTCATTTCATGACCAAGAACACGAGGTGACTTTCTAAGCCTGTACCATTCCATAATATCGGTTCCGCATATTCCACAAGCGCACATCTTTACCAGGATTTCGTTATCAGAAATAGAAGGTATTTTTCGTTCTTCAATCCGGATGTCTTTATTATTATAGTAAACAGCGACTTTCATATTTCATTACTTTTTCTTTGAATAAATCTCAAAAGCTTCCTCAACAGAAGCATTTTTATGAACAACAGCTCTAATAGCTTTAATCATGCCGACAGGATTATCACTCTGAAAAATATTCCTACCCATATCTACACCAGAAGCACCTTCTTTTATTGCATTAAAAGTCATTTGTAGTGCATCTCTTTCAGGTATCTTTTTGCCTCCTGCCATAACTATTGGAACAGGACACCCTTCAACTACTTTATAAAAATCTTCACAATAATATGTTTTAACAAAATGGGCTCCAATTTCTGCTGCTATTCTGCATGCAAGCCCAAGATACCTTGCATCTCTTCCCATCTCTTTTCCAACTGCGGTAACTGCAAGCACTGGCATACCATATCTCTCTGCTTCATTCACTAATTCACCAAGATTTGTGATAGTTCTATCTTCATTTTTTGCTCCGACAAAGATTGACATCCCAACACCTGAAGCATTAAGCCTTATAGCTTCTTCAATGGATGTAGTAATATCTTCATTAGACAATTCTCCTAATATGCTTGGGCCCCCTGAAACCCTCAGACATATAGCAACATTACTTTTTGGATCAACCGCATTCCTAACCATTCCACGTGTTATAAATAAACAATCTGCATAAGGGATTAAAGGTGTAATAGTTTTTCTTAAATCTTTTAATCCAGTTGTAGGTCCTTGAAAATAACCGTGGTCTACAGCTAACATTACTGTTTTTCCTGTTTTTGGTTTTATAATTTTAGATAGTCTATTTCTCATTCCAAAATCCATAATCCTATTGCTCCTTTGTTTGTATAAAGATATAATTCTTTGACAAAATATTATCAGAATCGTATAGAAATTTAAATAAATTTATATTTATACTCAAAAACCATAAATCTCTTGACAAAATTTTTTATTAAAAGGTAATATAGAATTTCCTTAAATCGTTCTTTGAAAAATCTAAAAAAGTGCGTAGCATACCCTGATCAGTTTCAAACTTTTTTTTGAGAGTTTGATCCTGGCTCAGAACGAACGCTGGCGGCGTGCCTAACACATGCAAGTCGGACGGAATTAGCTGATAGCACTTAGCTCATAGCGGATAGCAAAGATGAGCAAACGC
>JACAFF010000037.1 GCA_013388455.1 Nitrospirota bacterium | reverse complement strand
GTTGCACACCAAATCGAAATAATAGGAGAAGCAACAAAAAACGTACCTAAGTCAATTAGAGATAGGTACAAAGAGTTGCCATGGCAGGATATGGCAAAAATGCGTGATAAGATTAGTCATTTTTACTTTGGAATTAATTACGAGATTGTTATGAACACGAACATACGCACAAGGGGAAATCCGATGTGCACAATCATGAGCATAAAGATAAACATGGCCCTCATGATTATAAACATCCCGGACATGAGAGAGAAATCTATAGACACAAAGATAAAAAGAAAAAAGCTAAACATACATCTAAGTAAGAAAAAGGTTTCAGGGTATTACTGAGCGGATAGCTTCGTACAATTAAAAAATATCTTTGAGGATTGTCAATTAGATAAGGAAATTAAACACAAAGCCACGAAGGCTGAAACCGTATCAGAAGATATGGGAAGATATTCGTGGCTTCCCTTTTCTTTACCTCTGGAAATTAAGATAAGGACAAATCCTTTAGCGCCTTTCGTAAAGAAGCCAGTTGCCGGGGATTAATTGAATTTCTCAGCATTGCCGGCACATTAGGTTTAATTTTCTTTATATATTATATACTATACAGATATTTCTCTTATTGAGAAGAACATTAATTTGAATAATTTATCTCCAATGAAAAAAAGATTCCTTAAAATCAGCCTTATAATAATTATCGGATATGCTTTTATCATTTTTGCAGATTATCTCGGTTTCTTTGAGGGCATCAATAATTATCTTTATGACTTATCTTTCAGATTAAGGGGTTCTATTAAACATGATGAAAGAATATTAATTGTTGCGATTGACGAAAAAACACTTTCAGAACTTGGTAGATGGCCCTTAAAAAGAAGTTATTATTCAAACCTTCTTAATTCATTAAGTGAAGCCTCAGCAATAGGATTTGATATAATTTTTTCGGAATCATCTGAAGATGATCTTTCTTTAGCAGAATCAATTAAAAGACTTGGCAAAGTGGTGCTTCCTATTTATATTAGCAAGTCAGGCGAAATAACACGACCATCAGAAGTTTTCTCATTTGCAAAAACAGGACATGTCCATGTAGAACCCTACACCGATGGAATTACCCGCAAAGTATTTCACCATATTATCTATCGTAATACTAATCTCTACTCATTCGCTTCAGTTATTTACAATATTATTATTGGGAAAGAATCCAATTCTCAATTTCATAATGCAAAAGATGACATCTTTTATAACAAGATATTTCAAACAAATTCAATGAATATAAATTTTTATGGACCTTCAGGAACTTTTAAACATATTTCTTTTGTAGATATTATAAAAAATAGATATGAAAAGGATTTTTTTAGAAATAAAATTGTTCTTGTAGGGCTGACCGCATCCGGGTTGGAAGAGCGCATTATTGTTCCGTTTACACAACAAAGAGACACAATCTCAGGGGTGGAAATCCATGCTAATATCCTCAACAATTTGTTAGATAAAATTTTATAAATATTATAGATGATAAAATATCCTGGTTTTTATCAATAATAATTTCTTCTATTCTGCTTTTTTTATTTATAAATAGTGATGAAAAAAACGCAGCAATTTTACTACTGATTACCCTTTGTATAACTTCTTTACTCACATATGTATTCTTCATATCTTTTCACTTCTGGACTCGCCCCGCTGTTTTTTTTGTTTTTTTAGGTTTTGTCTTTCTCATAGCATACTTTTTAAAACTCGATGAAGCTGTAAGGAAGCTCGATTCAAAGTACATATCTATTAATGAAAAGCTCGGGGATGATCTTGACGCAATTAAAGAAAAAATTTCACCTTCTGGATTAGTGAGTTTTCTTTCACCAAAAAATATAAATGTAAAAGTAAATCGCCTTATTCAGATAGAAAACATGTATGAAGACAAACTGGAAACAATGGTAAAGAAGCGGACAGAGGATTTGTCAAAAGCTTTATCATTAATAAATGAAATGAGCAATGAAATGATAATGCGTCTTACAAAGGCTGCTGAATCAAAAGAAGCAGGCACCGGTGAACATATAATGCGTATTGGCATGTATGCGAGAGAGATTGCTAAGTATCTTAAAATGCCCGAAGAATTCGTTGAATTAATCACTTTTGCAAGTCCCATGCATGATATTGGCAAAATAGGGATACCGGATAATATTCTTCTTAAAAAATCGAGCTTAACTGTTGAAGAATTCGATATAATTAAAACGCACACTATAATTGGTGAAAAGATTCTCTCCAAATCAACGCATCCAAAAATTATAATGTCAGCTTCAATAGCGCTAAACCATCACGAAAAATGGGATGGATCAGGGTATCCAAGAGGACTTATTGGTGAGCAAATACCCATTGAAGCAAGAATAGTTATGATATGTGATATTTATGATGCTATGAGAAGCATGCGTCCTTATAAACCTGCATTTGATCATAAAACAACATTAAAAATTATTTCCGAGGGGGATGATAGATTAAAACCATACCATTTTGATTTGGAGATTCTTAAAGCTTTTTTAAAAATCGAATCAATAATCGAATCAATATTTGAAAGCACATATAAAAAATCTAAAGATTCAAATTTAAGCACTTAAGATAACTGAAATATTCTCCAATCTACCTGTTTGCTGCTCCCGTATGCTTTTTTATCATTTATATTACAACCTTTCTTCTATCAGCAGAATCCTTCCAAAACTCACGCAACCAACTATGAAATTTTTGGTCCCGGAGACACAATTCCGCATCAAAAAGGAAGAACTGATAAAAATGGCTTTGTGTCTTTTTTACCCGATAGAAAAGGCAAGTGATAATAAATGTATATGGTGAATCAGAACATGGACTACATGGTGCCCAAATTGAAATTAATGTGAACAAGAATCTTTTCATGGAGTCTTTTAAAAAACCATTAGTTGCAAAATATACCAAAGCAAAGGAAATCAAAAAGAGGATGTTTTTTTCGATAATAGAGAGAGGGAGAAATTTTAGAAATCCTGAAGAGGATAAAGGATAGGAAATTAATGTTTCAAAACAGCTCAGAACAGAAATTGAGAAACTTAAGAGTAGATGTCTCAATTAATGGTTAAATGTTTGAACCTTTTTGTTTTATGATATATTTATTTATATGAAAGGTATAAATATTGCTCTCATCCTGCCTGCAAGGAATGAGGCTGAAACTCTGCCGAAAGTTTTACAATCTATTCCTCCAATTATCAACAATATTATTGTTGTAGATAATGGGTCAACAGATG
>JACAFF010000036.1 GCA_013388455.1 Nitrospirota bacterium | reverse complement strand
GAGAATGGGAAGGTAGTGTATAGTGTTGAGGATAATGGGGCAGGGTTTAACATGAGATATGCAGATAAGCTTTTTAAGGTATTTCAGCGTTTACATAGTGAGAAGGATTTTCCCGGGACAGGGGTAGGGCTTGCTATTGTCCAGCGTATTATACAGAGGCATGAAGGAGAAGTATGGGCTGAAGGGGAAGTGGATAAAAGGGCGATATTTTGGTTTACAATACCAATAAAGACAGTGATGAGTGATTAGTGGCGAGTGATGAGTACATTAAAATCTTATCGTGAATTGATAGTCTGGCAGAAATCAATAGAATTGGCAAAAAAGATATATGCATTGACACAACTCTTTCCAAAAGAAGAAATGTATGGTCTAACTTCCCAGCTTAGGAGGGCAAGCGTTTCAATCTGCTGCAATATCGCTGAGGGACAGGCACGAAATTCCACAGGAGAGTTTAAGCAGTTTCTGGGTATTTCGAAAGGCTCCCTGGCAGAGCTGGAGACATTGTTGCTTTTGTCTAAGGAAATGCACTTGCTGAAAGTGAGCGACTATCAGGAACTATCAGACCATTGCGAGGAGATTAACAAATTGCTGAATGGCTTACTCAAATCACTCACCACTCGCCATTTGCCACTCGCCACTAACCACTATATGGGGGGGTTATTATGAACAAATATGATGCAGTCGAAATCCTGATTGTGGAAGATAGCCCGACAGATGTAGAGCTCACAGTCAGGGCGTTAAGGGAGCAAAATCTTGCAAACGAGATATTTATCGCAGGAGACGGTGAAGAAGCACTTGACTTCCTTTTCTGCAGAGGACGATATTCAGACAGGAATCCATGTAAGTCAGTGAGGGTTGTATTTCTTGACCTGAAACTACCAAAAATAAGCGGAATTGAAGTCCTTAAAGAGATTAAAAACAATAAAAATACAAGATATTTACCAGTGGTAGTCGTAACATCTTCACGTGAAGACCCTGATATTCAGAGTGCATATGATCTTGGAGCTAACAGTTATGTAGTAAAACCAGTTGATTTTGATGCTTTCCGCAAGGCAATGAGTAATGCCGGCTTATACTGGTTGTTGATAAACCATCCACCGAAGATTTCAATAAAAGAATAGGAAAAACGGAGCATCAGATAAGCGGTGAGACAGCGGAAGGGAGAATAAGGATTTGCGTATTCTGATTGTTGAAGATAGTCAAGTTGATGCTGAATTAATTGAAAGAGAAATACAGAAGGTTTTACCCGAATGCACTTTTCAACAGGTAGAAACCGAAGAGGCTTTTCTGAATGCCCTTGATGAATTTAAACCTGATATTATCATATCAGATTATATGATGCCTTTATTTGATGGTTTGACAGCTCTTAAACTAACATTAGAAAAAACACCTCTTACTCCTTTCATCATTGTTACTGGTTCAGTGAATGAGGACACGGCTGTTGAATGTATGAAGGCTGGTGCAACCAATTATGTGATAAAGCAGTCTTTGAAACGATTAGGGCCGGCTGTTCTTCATGCTATAGAAGAGAAAAAGATTCGTATAGAGAGATTGAAAGCGGAAGAGGAACTTTGCAATGCTTACTTTTCAGAAGCTACGCTTCGTATGATTTTAAGTGAATCATTAGAAAATATCCGGTTAGAGGAAATACTGCAGAAAACATTAAATATGATAATTACAGTTCCATGGATTACATTTGAACCAATGGGCAGCATATTTCTTGTGGAAGATGAAAAGGATGTTCTTGTTTTGAAAGCCCAAATAAATCTTCCTGAAGCACTGAAAAAATCACATACATATGTGCCTTTTGGAAAATATTTATGCGGGCAGGCAGCATTGACACAACAAATACAATATATGAACTTTTATGATGGACAATTTAATGTTATTTATAAAGAGATATCCCCTTGCGCACAATACGCTATCCCTATCGTATCTGGCGGCAAAACACTGGGGGTGATCAATGTCTTTATGAAAGAAGGTCACGTCAGAGACGAAAAAGAAGAGAATTTTTTGCTTAATGTTGCCAATACACTGGCATCAATAATTATGCGTAAAAAAGCTGAGGAAAGGATAGATTATCTTGCCTATTACGATGAATTGACAGGTCTTCCCAACAGAAACCTCTTTATTGATAGAATTAAACATGGGATAGAGAGAGCAGAGCGCACTTCAAAGATTGTAGCTGTTTTAATTATGGATATTGATAATTTCAAGTCTATCAATGATATATATGGAAACGAAGCTGGTGATAGTGTACTGAAGGAAGTTGCAGAAAGGTTTTCGAATGCTATTCGAAGAGGTGATACCGTAGCGCGTCTCGGTAATGACGAGTTTGGGATAGCGCTTTTTGATATTGCTGATTCTAAAAATGTTGTTTCAGTAATGGAAAAGATATTGAATTATGTATGTTCCCCATTAAGCATAAATAATAATGAAATAGCATTAACTTTCGGCACCGGCATATCACTATATCCTCTTGACAGTGAAAATCAGGAGGGACTTCTGAAAAAAGCAAACTTAGCGCTTGTGACAGCAAAAAAAGAAGGGAGGAAAAATTACAAGTTTTATACTGAAGAGTTAAATGTAAAGGCATCTGAATTTCTCTCGATGGAAAGGAACATGTATTATGCTATAAAAAACAAGGAATTCTTACTTCACTATCAACCCTATTGGGACATCAATACTAAGAAAATGGTCGGCATGGAAGCCCTTATGAGATGGCAAAGCAAAGATATGGGATTAGTCTCACCGGGCAAGTTTATCTCAGTGCTTGAAGATACAGGAATGATTATAGATGTTGGGGAATGGATATTAAGGACGGCAATCAGACAAGTTAAGGAATGGCAGAATAAAGAATATCCTGTACTACCGGTCTCTGTGAACCTCTCGTTAGTTCAATTCAAGCGGAAGAATCTGGTGGATATGTTTAATAGTATAATTAGAGAATATGGGTATTACCCATCACTCCTTACCATTGAAATAACAGAAAGCGCCTTTATGCAGGATATAGAATATACAAGCTCCGTCCTTAGGAAACTCAAGGATATAGGGGTTTCAATATCTATTGATGACTTCGGAACTGGTTATTCATCACTGGCTCATTTGAAGAGATTCCCTATTGACAATCTGAAGATTGATACAACTTTCATTAGAGATATGGTAAAAGATCCTGATTCAGCTTCCATAGTAATAGCTATCATTAACATGGCACATACGTTGAATTTAAAAACCATAGCTGAAGGCATTGAGACAGAAGAGCAGTTGAATATCTTGAGGCTTCTCAGATGTGATATGGGGCAGGGATATTATTTGAGTAAACCTTTCCCAGCAGAGGAAATTGAAAAGTTATTAAAGCAGTAATAAATTTTTGTCCAAATATATGCATTGATGTTGATTATCCTGAATAATGCAGACATTGCTCAAAAATTTCTTTAATTCGATGAATTATCGGATTTATTTTAATTGTTTTATGGATAAAAATTTTAGTAAACCCATTAGTTGAAGGAACACTAAGGAATCGAAAAATAAATTTTCTCACAACATCTGCATTATTCAATTGTATTTTTTTGGTTATAGGCTATTTGCAAGTAATGCAAACTCTTCTATGCTCAGAGTTTCAGGTCTTCTTTCAGGATCAATAGATATCCTTTTTAACCATTCTTTTGTGTCGGGGCATATACTTTTTAAAGAATTAGAAAGCATTTTTCTTCTTTGAGAAAAAGCTGTCTTAATAATTCTAAAAAAAAGATTGTTGTCTTTTACATCAACAGGAGGTTTTTCAAGTATTCTGATATGGACAACTGCAGAATCTACCTCTGGGACAGGTCTGAAAGCCTTTTTGGGAATCAAGAATTTCAAAGTTGAATGCCCGTGATATTGAACCATAATCGTAAGAACACCATAAGCTTTACCTCCGGGCTTTGCAATTATCCTTTCTGCGACTTCCTTTTGAACGGTGAGTGTCATGGATTTCAGATGCTTTTTTGCTTCAAGCAACCTGAAAATAATTGGTGTAGTAATATAATAAGGTATATTTGCAACAACCTTGAAATATGGAAGAAATTCATAAGGATATTTCATTGCATCTCCATGAATCAGTTCTATGTTTTTGTATGAAGCGAATGTAGTTTGTAATCTGTTGAATAAAGTATGATCAAGTTCTATAGCTATGACTTTTTTCACTATCTCTGCAAGCATCGTTGTCATAATACCCAGTCCCGGCCCAATCTCAATCACAAGATCATCAGGTTCAAGTTCTGCTGTTTTGACAATCTGTTGGACTATTTGACGGTTGTATAAAAAATGCTGTCCAAGGTTTTTCTTCATTTTACTTTTTAATGTTTGGTCCACCTCCACTAACAAAAGACAGAATCACTAAACCTACAATAAAGAATACTGCTACAGAAATAATTGCTGGTCTTTGATTCCCGAATGTAGTTGAAAGATATCCAAAGATAAGAGGCCCAAGAACTGCAGATGATTTTCCTGCCATTGAATATACACCAAAATATTCTGCTTCTTTTCCTTCAGGGATGAATTGTGAATATAATGCACGTGAGGCGGCTTGAACTGTACCGAGTCCAAACCCTGCAACAATAGCAATTATCCAGAATTCTGTTTTTGTATGTGCAAAAAAGGCGAAAATCGAAACAGATGTCCACATAAGCAGTGATATGATAACCACTTTTTTGGGACCCCAAAAGTCTATTGGTTTTGCTAATAAGAGTGAACCCCAAAAAGCTGTAGTCTGAACAACAAGAAAAAGGGCAATCAATTCCTGCGGTGTAAATCCAAAAGTAGTTGCAGCGAAGATACTTGAAAAAACTATTACAGTATTTACCCCATCCTCATAAATAAAGAAGGATATTAGATATTTTCTGAGTTCCTTCTTGGCAAAAATTTCTCTTAAAATAATCAATGTATGTTTCATGCCTTTTAAACCTGCATGTATTAATGGTATCTGGCCTTTTTTATCTTGAGGTAAAAAAAAGAAAGCAGGCAGTGAAAATATGAAAAAGAAAATTGCAACCATGAGCCATGCAGCATCATATCTTCCGGATTTTACCAGTGGCAATGCCAATAACAAGGAAATAATAGAGCCAACGTAACCTATCATGTATCCCCAGGCAGAAATCCTGCCCTGATATTCTAAAGGAGCTATTCTCGGAAGAAAGGAATTATAAAATACAAGCCCTCCCTCCATACCAACATTGGCAACGACAATAAGCAAAAAACCCTCAAATATCATTCCCTTCTCAACTACAGGCAGGCTTGCAATAGCACATACACTTATAATTGTATAAATAAAGAGAAATTTTTTTCTCAAGCCTCTATAATCTGCAATACCTCCCAATAAAGGAGCGGTGAATGCAACTATTCCCATGCTTATTGAGATTGCTCGCCCCCACCAAAGGTCACCATAACCATCTTCATTTCCTACAATAGTTTGGGCATAATAAATAGGGAAAACTACTGCTGCGATAACAGCGGAGTAGCTGGAATTGGCAAAATCAAAAAGTACCCAGCTTATTATCCGTTTTTTATTAAGGGTAATCATAAGGAATTGAAAATTATATCTTAAGCCTTGCAGCCAGTTTTATTGATTCAATCATACTTGATGGATTTGCAATACCCTTCCATGCAATATCGTAAGCAGTTCCATGGTCAGGTGATGTGCGGATAAAGGGAAGACCAACGGTCACATTAACTCCTGATTCAAAGGCAATCATCTTTAAGGGAATTAACCCCTGGTCATGATACATGCATACAACAATATCAACATCTCCTCTGTATGCCCTGTAAAAAACTGTATCAGGAGGATAGGGTCCAGAAACACAAATCCCATATTTTTTTGCTTCTTTAATAGCAGGTAAAATTTTTTTTACCTCCTCATCCCCGAATATACCTGACTCACCAGCGTGTGGGTTTAGTCCTGCGACAGCGATCTTTGGATTTTTAATCTTAAGCATATCACAAGCCTTTTTAGCAAGAAGAATTGTTTTTAATATTTTCTTTTTTGTAATTAGACCAGGCACATTTTTTAGTGCAGTATGGATTGTTACGAGAATAATTTTAAGAGGTCCGCCAACAAGCATCATTGCATAGTCTTTTGTTTTTGTTAAATTAGCAAGCATTTCAGTATGGCCTGGCCATTTAAACCCTGCCATCTTCAGTGCTTCTTTTGAGATTGGGGCTGTAACGATTCCGTCAACCTGCTTGCTCAGAACAAGTTCGACAGCCGTTTTTATATAACTAACACTGGCTTTTCCACCTTCTGAAGTAGGGCTATTATTTTTAATAGTTTTTGTTGTAAATTTTTTAAACTTTTTTGAAGGAGGGGTAGGGGGGATTACATGAATTACATCCAGAATTTTTTTGTCTGGGATTGAATCTTTTATAGATTTGATTTTCCTTAATTTTAAAGGGATTTTCAGAAGATTTAATGCTTCTTGTATTATATATATATCGCCTATAACGAACGGAGTGCAAATTTTTTTGACCTCGGGATAAGTAATTGCTTTTACAGTTATCTCGGGTCCGATTCCTCCAGGATCACCCATTGTTATTGCAAGTCTTTTCATTTTATTAAGTAACCTTTCAGAGATTAATCTTGATGCATGCTTTTTCTCTCAGTTCATTTATATGTATTTTCAGTCTACGGTTTAATTCAGCCTCGATAAGATATTTTTCGATTTCTTCACTAACATCATTGAATTCAGTATTTTGAAAAATTTCTATATTTTTTTGAAAATAGTCTTTTATTTCATTTTCATTAATCTGGATGAAAGTTTTTATTTTCAAATCAATATATTCGTTTAAAAGTTCATCTTCAGAAGATGCTTCTAACCTTAATTTTCGAGCCTCTTTTATTAAAAGCAGCCTATTAATCATAGTGTTCAATACTTCTTCCTGTGATATTCCTGAATTTATTTTATGCATTGCCTCATATGTTGATTCTAATTCGCTGAGTGTTATTGCGGTGTTATCGATATATGCAACTACACGGTCGATGATAGCAGAATATGACAAGGAATATGGAGTAAACAACAAAAAATATAATACCAGAATCCACCGATAAAGAAGTCTCATTCCGATCACGAAAGCATTCGGGATTCGGTAGAGGAATATCGTCTCACCTATCTCTTTAAAATGCATGGCCTATGCTGAAATGTATTTCACCGCTGCTTTCATCTTTTTCCCTCTGAAGCTTATATCCATAGTCAATCCTCACAGGTCCCACCGGAGTACTATACCTTATACCAAATCCTGTCGTAAATTTCATGTCAGAAACATCAATATCTTTAATGTCGAGCCAAACATTACCTCCATCTAAAAAAGTAACGAAACCTATATTTTTAGTTATGGAGAATCTCAGCTCAAGATTCTCCATAAGAAAAGCATTACCACCTGTAGGTGTTCCGTCCGAACCTTTTGGCCCAAGACTATCCTGATTATATCCTCTTACAGTTGTTCTTCCGCCAAGAAAGAAACGCTCAATAATCGGAAGTTCTTCTGTTTTATTGTATCCCTGGGCAATTCCTCCACGAAAAGATGTAGCTAAAACTATCTTTTTTGAAAGTGCCTTATAAATATTGAAATAATAATTAATTTTTAGAAAATCTGTTTCTGAAAAAAACAGTGGAGAAGTCAATTTTAATGAAATTCCTGAAAGAATTCCTTTTGTTGGATAAAAAGGATTATCTCTGGTATCGTAGATAAGAGCTGGTCTGATCCCGCTTATGATGAGAGTACCTGTATCTTCTTTACTCAAAATGACATCAGGCTGGAGATCATAGGTATTAACGTGTGATAATTCATAATATACTTCAGATTTCAGATTTTTACTTATATTTTTTTCGAATCCTGCTGAAGCAGTCTCACGTGTCAGACGATACCTTGTCTCTCCTGTATCAATATTCATTTCTTTTTTTTCCTCGCTAAGCAAGGATGCCCTGAAAGGGAAAGGTTTATTAAGAAACCATGGTTCATAGTATTGTATTATGAATCTCTTTTTCAGTGAACTGAGTTCAAGTCTTAGAGAAGCCTGTCTATTCATGCCCCAGAGATTGCGATAACCGATGTCAATAAATCCTCTCAATTTTTCATAGTCCGCATAGCCTATCCCGAACTCAATGGTACCTGTATTGCCCTCTTTTATTTTCAACAGAACATCTTTCTTATGATCATGGGAATCCTGAACCTCAATATTAATGTCAGTAAACAGACCTAATTTATAAAGATTTTGTCTCTGTTTTGTAAGAAGGCTATAATTGAATGGCATGCCTTCTTTCTGATATAATTCTCGTTTAATTACAGCATAATTTATATTATGATTGCCTGCTATAATTACCTTGCCAAAATATGTTTCTGTCCCTTCATTTATGCTGAATGTCAGAGAAGCTTTATTCTCCTTGAATTCCCTCTCAATTGTAACCTGGACTTCAGGAAAACCATTAGAGTTGTAAAAATCTATAATTCTGAAACGAGAATCTGAAATATCAATCTCATTATATGTATCACCAGGCTTGATTTTTATAATTTTTTCTATCTCCTCCTTTGAAAATTTTTTATTACCGATTATGTCTATAGTCTGTATTTTTGTCTTAACACCTTCTTCTATCTTTAAGAAGATATTTATCTTGTTTTCTTTTTCGTCATATTGTGTATTAAACTCTTCTACATCAGCAGATAGATATCCAAGAGAATTGTAAAAAGCTTTCAGGACTTCAACATCCTGCTCTATTAGATTGGCATTGTAAATACTTCCTTCTTTCAGAGCCATAATTTCTTTTAACATGTTTGCTGGTTGACTGTTACCTGCAAATGAAATCTCTCCTATTTTTACCTTCTGCCCTTCAAAAATAAAAAAATCAAGCGATATAATATCGTCTTTTGATGTTATAACAGGAGCTATCTGCGCAAAAGGATACCCATTCGAATGATATATTGATAACATTCTGCTAACAGTTTCTGCTACAAGTGTGTCATTGAAATCTTCTGCTTCAAAAAAAGATATATTTGAGAGGAGAGTTTTTTCAGAAATTACCTCATTTCCTTCTATTGATATTTTCAGTTGCTTACCCTTATTTACTGGAATAGTAAGATCCCCATCGAGAAATATTGCCGGGCCAACTATCGGATTAAAATATCCTCTTTTTTTATAATAAGCTTTGATCGTCTCAAGATCTTTTTTTAAGATGATCTGGTTGTATATATCTCCTTCCTTTAATTTCATTATAGATTTAATATCATCTTCAGAACCTGCAATACTTATTTTTTTGATTTTGTCAGGAATACCTGTATTGACTGAGAGAAGGATATCTACCTGATTTGTGTTATTCTTTTTTAGAAGTTTTGTCTCTACAGTAGCTCTTGGGAAACCACGCACAGCAAGATTTTCTATTAGATTTATCTTAGCTTTATCAAGATTGTTACAGATAAAAAGCTCTCCTTCTTTAAGTAGAAAAAGATTTTTTATCGCTCTTGTTGACAGAGCAAAATCACCTTCAATAGAAATATTGTTGATATAATCTTTTTCAAGCACATGAATTATAACCTTAATCTTCTGACCCTCTATCTTTTCGACAACAATATCTTCAAAAATACCTTTCAAGAAAGCTCTTTTAATACCCAGACGTATATTTTCTCTATCTAACTTTTTCCCGGTCTCTAAGTCGAGAAGATAGAGAAATTCATCTTTGCTTATCGAAGTAAGTCCTTTTATTTCAATTTCACTGACTGGGTTGTCATTAGCAAAAGAATTAGAAAAAAATAGAAAAGAAGCTATTAGAAATATCATAAAGAAAATCAAACTATTTGTTTTTTTGATTTCCTTTTTCATTTGAATCCGAACCTGAATTTTATATCACCTCCTAAAGAACCTTTTTCGTCTCTGACACCTATGAGTGAGATGTTTTTATCGAGAAGATATTCGATTTTTATTATTTGTTCCTCTGTAGAATTTAAGGATGTTGTATATGATACAAAAAGTTTATCACCAATGAGTCTGTCTGATACAGTTATGCGTGGTTCAATAGTTCCGGTAGTTGTTGAGACATATGGCTCTACCTGAAATCTGTCTACCCCTGTTAATGTTGTTATCCTCTCTTCAATTATGTCCTGGGTTTCGCCGGTTATGAAAGCTGTTGCTTCACCAGCTCCAATTCCACCCTCCAGCCCTCTTAACTGTTTTCCGATCTGCCCTACAGTAAGGAGTGCAAGAATATCAACCTCTTCAAGATATGGTTCAGATGACAATGAAAGGTTAAAATGATCCAACTGACCTTCCAGATTGAGTCTAATATTATAGCCTTTTACTGAAGTTAGCGCAGTGAGGTTAAGAATAGGTTTGATTCTATATGGGTCAGCAAAATCAGCACTTGCGTAAACTATTTCAAATATATTATTTCTGAAATAAATATATCCATCTGTTGACTCGAGTTTCCCGAATAGAATAGGGTCGGCTAAATTTCCTTTTACAATCATGTCCCCCCTTATTTTTACAGTAGCCCTCGTGAGATTGTTGTCTATTGTTATATTCTCACTTCCTGTAATCCGCACATTTAGGTCTGCTTTTTCTAACAGTGTAGGTTCAGTCTTTGGTTTTTTCTTGGGTTTAGTAGTGATAAGCCACGTTCTCCATTCAACCATCTCCCTATAGTGTGCTCTTTTAATCTTGATATCACCGATAATATTTTGTTTGTCCGGAGTCCCCTTATATATAAGGTTTCCGTTGAAATTCATAGTAAACCCTTCAGAAATTGGGAGCGTGATATTATTTAATTTTGCATCGAGATAAAATCTTTTAATCTTGAAAGATTTCAACGATAAGAAGCCTGATAAATCAATGTTGCCTCCACCTATTTTGCCCGAAAGTGAATGCATCACAAATCTGTCTTCATCAAAATAGAGTTGCCCGTTTATTGAACTAATATAAGAAGAGTAGTCTTTAAGTCCAAATGAGGCATTAGAAACACTCATGCCTCCGTTGATCTGTGGTTTTTCCCATTTGCCAGTGACAGAAAAGACAAATTCGGCATTCCCTGCGAGATATCCAATTTTTTTAGACAGTCCTTTCAGAGGTTCAAGTGATGAACTACCGTCAATTATAAGATCATACTCCTCACCAATTTTTAATCCACCCTGAATCCTGAGTGAACTCGTTCCACTTTTAAAGGTTGCATTCGAGAAAGAAATGTTCTTATTTTTTAGAAAGATATCTATTTGAGAATCATTTGTAAAGGTCTGGCCATATAAAGAGAGAATTAGGCGATTGATGTTTGCATTCCCTATAAAATTTTTACGGTCGCCATTTATAGAAATACGTCCTTCAAGATTAAGTTGTAAGTCCTCTGGAACATCTTTTAATAAAGAACTGACAATAAAATCGTATCTGCCAGATTCTATTATTAACTCAGCGCTCCATGGCAATACATTGTTGAGGTGTCCTTTGCCATTGAGTTTCATTTTTTCATTAAAAAGCAGAGCATTTACGGAAATATCTTTGTTCTGAACAATTGCAGAAATCGAACCGCTGCCCATTTTTTTACCCTTGAAAGTTCCACCTAAAATCTTTGCATTTAATTTAAGATAAGGGTTATCGAAGGTCCCGCTACCTTCTGATTTTATAGTCATAATAGCGTCATCAGGCATGTATCTGATCCCGATGTCTTTTATAAGGAACTTTTCCGATGATACTCGATAAGAAAATTTTTTATCAGTATTTATCTGTCCTTCGCCACTGATGATAGAAGCACCTTTTTTTATTTTGATTTTGGATATAGATAATTCTCTGTTTTTATAGAAAAATATTAATGATGACAGATCAAACGGGATATGATAAATGGAGGCTTTTTCTATGTAAGCTTCACCAGAAATATCAGGGTTTCTATGCTTTCCTTTTATATTTATATCTGTATTTATTTTTCCTGAAAGTGGAACTTTCAAGTTAAATATTTTTAAAGCCTTTCCTAAATCAGCATTCTTAATCGATGCAGTTAGATTATAAACAGGCATTGAGAGATCAAACAGCTCTTTTGCTTCCGGGAAAAATATTTTACCGTTTAGTATATGTTCTTCACCAGAAGTTCTTATATCAAGATTGGATATATCAAGGAGATTTTTTTCATAAGAAAAAACTGCTGACAAATTGTCTGCTTTATAAGCATCAATAGAAAGATTATATATTGTAGCTTTTCCTGATATTTTCGGGTTTTCGAAAGTCCCTTTTATTTCTCCAGAAAAATTTCCTGTGCCCTTTAATTTTTTGTATACTGGCAATGTAAGGTCTGAAACGTCCTGTGTCGAGAGGGTGCTTTTTAAATCGAGGATTTTTTCAGATAGATTAACTGACCCCTGCGATGATAAATAAGAAAGGGGTGTGCTAAGTTCCAGATCATTTAATAAAAGTAGATTTCCATTGACCTGATAATTCCCTTTTATATTTTTTATCCTGTCGAGGACATTTCTGTCTGAATTTAATGAATCTACATTGACAGATTTTTTGAAAGCGTATTCTAATTTTATATTAGGTTGGCTGTTATAAGTAAACCAACCTTCTGGATTAAATCTCTTTCCAGCGTTTGTCAATTCTCCATCAACTTTACCTTTCGGAATGTCTATTTTTAGATTGATTAATTTGAGAGCAGAGGAGCTATCAATATGATTAAATTTTATGTGGAGGGTGAAAAAATCAACAACGGGTAGGTGAATCGAGGCATCAGCCTTTGCAACCCCCCCATAAAGAAGCCCATGTCCATTCTCGAATTTCATTATTCCATCTGCATATGATACAGTAGACTCTAAGGTATTAATATCAACTCCAAAAAGATTGCCATTTTTTAGCTTTGCCTTTGCCTCTCCTTCAATATCAGAGAGCGGACCTTTTATCTTGCCGTTGAAATCAACAAAACCCTCAACCTGTTCCTTAACCTTTAAAAGTTCCATAAGGGTTTCAAGATAAAAGTTGCCATGAAGTTTTATGTCGACGAAGATGTTATTCAGATAAGAAATAAGGGATTTATTTCCCATAGTTTTTTCAAGTTTTACCTCTCCTTGAGCAAAAATCTTACCTTCACCTTTTTGCTGAAGATTAAAAATCCTCTTTATGGTCTCAACGATTAGTTGTATTTCAGTCCTAAGTACGCCTTTTTTGGAAGAATAAAATCCTTTATTTTTTAACACAGATCCGTGTGATCCAACATTGAAATGTTTTATTTGGATTCCATCTTTCTTAAATATAAGTGAATTATTTAGATCACAGATTATTTCAGGCCATCCCTCTTTCTTAAGTTCAAAGGATTTAACAGAGGTTCTAAGTCTCTGTTCCTGACCGATGATTAATTCTCCGTCTAATCCTTTTATGTTTATGGTTATTTTTAAATCATCGTCTTTTAGAACTGCACTGCCTTTCATAGTATCAATTACTTTCAGATGGACTTTAAATGGAGTCTTTTTCTTTTTCTTAAGATATTCCTGTATATTTCGTATGATATTATTCATTTGAAATTTATTTGAAGATAGTCTAGGTTCGTCTATTACAAGTCGTTGAATAGATACTTTTTTAATTAATATTTCAGAAAGGTTTATATAACCTTTAACAGTTTTAACATCAGCTAAATAATTTCCTTCCTCATCTGTAATATGAACTCCTTTTGCTGCAATAAATAAAGGAAAAGGGTTGATATAAAGACTCTGAGCATCTATCTTCAGGTTAGAGGCTTCTTCTAATTCCGGGATGATTATATTTTTCAGAGATTTTGTAATAAGCGGACTTCTTAAAATGAGAATCAAAATACCTAATATAAAAGTAAAAGTTAGGACAATTATGTAATTTCTGATTTTTTTCATGAATATATTTAACCCTCTTTGTTTTTTACAAATAAACCCATTTTGATATTTTATATGAAAAGGAATTGCATAGGCTAAGAAATTCAAAAAATGTTTGCCAGAAATGTTAACCTTAAATTATAAATGTAATTGATTTTTGAAAGATTCTCAGGATAGACTAAAAAATTCATCTTCTCTTATTACTTCTGTTTTTATTTTTGAGACTAATTCTTCAAGAACAGGAATAACAACTGTTCTGAATTTTCCTGCTACCAATGCATACATTATGTCATCACCAATATTTAATAAGCCTTCATTAATCCAGACCTTTATTGAGACGATTCCGTCTTTTTTACTAAGTTCATCTATAAGTGAGTTTAATTTTAATCTATCATAGTAAAGTCTCATTCCTTTGACGGTTTTGCCATCTTTAGAAGTAGCACGTACTATCCCATTATGTACAAGAATCATCCCAAGGTTTTTAAAATCTGAATTTTTTTTAATTTCATTAATCCATTCTTCAACCATTCTGCCCTCCATATATTGTCACCCCTACCACTCAGGCGAGGTATGTTAAGGTGGGGTTATATTAATGTATTTTTACAGTTGTATTAAATATATCAAAATAATAAGTTTTATTGATAAATATTTTGTATTTTTTTAATCAGAGCTTTCGAAAAAATTTCAAAATAGGGCAGGATAAACAAATATTATGATTTCATTGAAACACGGTTTCTACCCTTTCTTTTTGATAAGTAAAGTGCATCATCTGTTCTTGTAATAAAAGTGTCTTCTGTGTCTTGCATTTTGAACTGAGTGACCCCTAAACTTATTGTTAACTTGCCCACAATATCAAATTTATAATTCTCCACAGCTTTTTTTATTCTTTCAGCGAGTATTCCAGCTTTTTCCATTTCTGTCTGAGGTGTTATGATAATAAATTCTTCTCCACCCCATCTTACCAGAAAGTCGTTTTCTCTAAGCTGCTCTTTTACTACCTGAGTTAGATTTTTTAATATATAATCACCAATGCTATGACCGAATGTATCATTGACGTTTTTAAAGTGATCTATGTCAAACATAATCATTGATAATGGGTCATTGTATCTTTTAGCCCTTTCAATCTCTTTTTTTATTATCTCGTGAAATTTTGTTCTGTTATATACTTCAGTAAGTCTGTCTGTTATAGCATTTTTTTCAAGTTCTTGTTCCAGGTTTTTTCTTATTGTGATATCACGTATGATAGCAGAAAAAAATATGTCTTCTCCTGCTTTCCACATTGAAACAGATAACTCGATGGGAAATTCACTCCCATCCTTTCTAAGGCCATAAAATGTCTCTGTGATTTTACCAAAATATTTTGATTTACCTGTTTCCATTAACCTTTTGAGTCCTTGTTCATGATCTTTCCTATACTTTTCGGGCATGAGAATTTTTAATGATTTGCCACGTATCTCTTCTTCTGTATATCCGAAGATTTTTTGAGCGCTTGCATTCCAGAAAATTACGTCTCCTTTGCTATCAGCAGTGACAATAGCATCAACGGCTGTCTCAGCTATAGCGCGAAATTTTTCTTCGCTCAACTTTAATGCTTCTTCTGCCTCTTTTCGATCAGATATATTTTCTATAAGACCATCATATTTGATTAGCTGTCCATTTTTGTCATAGTATGGCACAAGGGTATTTCGAACCCATACGATGGAACCGTCTTTGCGCACTATGCGATGTTCTATAGGAAGTGTATGTGAACCTTTTGAAATATTTGTAATAGAATTCAGCACAATCATCCGATCATCAGGATATATCATTGAGTACCATAGATAAGGGTCATTCTGATACTCTTCAGGCTTATATCCTGTAATTATATAAGATCCTATGCTATGTTGTGTTGAGATTGCTTCTCCTTTGCTGATTGTAACTGTATAGGTATACCCTGTAACAGCATTTACCATCTTCCGATATCGCTCTTCACTCTCTCTCAGAGCGTCCTCTATCTGTTTACGATCATTCTGTAATTTTTTTAGCTCTTCAAGTTGGTAGCGTATATCTTTTAATTCCGCTATAAGTTGCTCTTTTGTTTTTTCTTCATCCAGCATATAAATCCTGTATATTATTTAAAGATTACCCATCCGTTACCTCTAATAATTATATCAAGATGATTTAATTATTTAATAATAAAAATTATTAACCCAGATAATGCAGATATTGCTCGAAAATTTCCTTAACTCGATGAATTATCGGATTTATTTTAATCGAATTTTTCGGGTTAAAGATTAAAGATGGTTTTATTTAAGAATCCGTAAGACGAGCAATTCATCGCCCTGTTACTTCGCTCAGGATGTGCTCTTCATGACAGTCTATCCAGAGTTTCTATCATCTTTTAGCTTAATGCACAGAGTATATGAGAAAATAAAAACCCGTTTAATAACGGGTTTTTATTTATTATAATCCGGCAGCGACCTACTTTCCCATGACCTCACGATCATAGTATCATCGGCCCTGGAGGGCTTAACTTCCGTGTTCGGAATGGGAACGGGTGTTTCCCCTCCGGCATCGCCACCGGAAAATTTGACTTTTATATATTACTACTTTTTACTTATTATGTTCAAGATTAATAATTAGAATTCTAAATCTTGAACTCATATTCCTTATAGTCTTGCTACAAGATTACCGTATTTCTGTCATTCCACAGCGTTATTCATTCTTAAATTCTCTGTTTTGACAACAGGAGGGAGTTAATAAGGGTCAAGTCGCACGGTCTATTAGTACTGGTCAGCTCAATGCATTACTGCACTTACACCTCCAGCCTATCAACGTGGTAGTCTACCACAGACCTTC
>JACAFF010000035.1 GCA_013388455.1 Nitrospirota bacterium | reverse complement strand
TGATAATGACAAGCTCTGGATCCCATATGAAGAATATAAAGAAGAAGATGCGTTTAATATAAAAGAAAAGTGTGAACAAGTTGTAAAAATCGCACAAGATTTCGTTGCATGGTGGTTCACAGAACAAGAATAGTCAATTCCTGAATAAGACACAGTCTCTTAAACATCAGTCACCAATAACCAGTATTTATAAGTTGATTATGGGTTATGGGTGATGGGTTATAGGTTATGGGTGATGGAGAGATGTTGATGAGGTATAAGAAGTATGCAAAAGCAAAGGAGGTTTTGGAGGGGTATTTGAAGAGGAACCCGGGTGATGTTGAAGTTCAGGCTTTTTTGAAGAAATGTAAAGGGATTATCGGGAAGGTCAGGAAGTTGGGAGATGCAGTTGGGAAGATAAAAAAGTGACAAAGGAGTAAGGAACAAATTCTTGAACTCGGAAATACTTTTTGCTATAAAGACGCCTTTAAATGTTACAGTTAGAACAACAAAAGAATACTGGAACTACGTAGTTGATATCAAGCACAGAGTAATGGAAAATAAAGAAGCAATTGTTAAAGCAGTTTTATCAGAACCTGATTATATAAGAAAAAGCAAAATTGATGAGAATGTCTTCCTTTATTACAAGCTGGAAGATAAGCTATACTATGTTGTAGTAAGACATGAAGGAACGGAAGGTTTTTTAATAACTGCATATCCAACTGACAAAGTTAAAGAAAGAGAAATAATATGGACAAAGTAGTAGTTTATTACCATAACGAGAAGGACACAATGGACGTATGGTTTGGTAATCCTGCGGATGAGTACATTTGTGAAGAAGCTGGAGATGGAGTTATTCTAAAAAAAAATAAAGATGGCAGAGTAATAGGAATAGAAAAACTTCATGTAACGAAAACGCTTGGGATCAAACAACCATTACCCGTTGAAATTGTAGTTGCTTAGCCATCAATCAATACTGAAATTATATACCGGTGATAAGAAAGAGCAAAATCTATTTTTCCCGACCTTATAAAACGATAGCTGACAGGTTGCTGAAAAACTATTTTATGTATTTTTGTCTGTCATCCCAGTGCATACGGGAATCCATGTTTTTCAATAGGTTATGGGTAACGTGGAACACCAGGTCAAGCCGGAGGATGACGAATTTGTGACTTTTTCAGCAACCTGAAAAAGAAGGTTTAATATCATTAACTCCGTTTTATGATTTCCTGTTAAAGAAGGGCTACAATACTTATAAGGAGTACATTGCTATAGGAGAGACGCCAGTTCAGTTTATACCCACAGCTACGGATTTAGAAAAGGAAGCAGTTGAAGATGTAATCTTAATAAAATATAAAAATATTGAAGTAAAAATATTAAGATCCGAATACCTAATAGCAATATTTTTAAGAGTTCATAGGCCAAAAGATAAATATAAATTAGTGAGACTTTTAGAACAGACAAAGATAGACAAAACTTTTTGAAAGATATTTTGCAAAGATATGGATTAGAAAAAAAAGTTCGATGAATTTTTGAAAAAATATTATGATTACTCATGAGTACCGAATTCTCTTTCAAGATATTGATTTTAAATAAAAATTCATTACAGCTAAGTTGTCATTCCCGCGAAGGCGGGAATCCAGTAAAATCAATGCCTTCTGGATTCCTGCTTCCGCAGGAATGACAGAACTTGGTACCCTCAACTATGCTATTAATCATCAAAGATCTTAAAAGTTGTTTAAGTTTTTTGGTTTTTTCTTGTCATTCCGCACTTGATGCGGAATCCAGAGGGTTTCGAGTAGTTTATCCTTCTGGATTCCTGCCTTCGCAGGAATGACAATCATTGGAACAGAGTTCGCTATGAATAATATAAGTGCAAAAAATCAGAAAGACATCGAAAAATACAGAAGAACAGTCATCAGTCACTGGTCAACAGTCATTAAAAGGTTATAGGTCAGTGGTAATAGGTTATAGGGAGATGCTGAAACAAGTTCGGGATGACACGATTTACACACCCCCTACCCCTCTTGATAGAGGGGAATTACACACCTCTGCGCTCCACCCAACAAATGTCGGACAAGCCCTCTCAAGAGGGGAATTACACATAGTGTCCTGTTTCATAAATAACTTTACATTTGAGCACCTCGTATAATGTGTCATTGCGAGCGACCAACGGGAGCGTGGCAATCTTGCCTTCGAGGCTGGGATTGCTTCGTCGCTAACGCTCCGCGCAATGACAACCAAATGTAAAGAACTGTTAGAACACCACACTTGATTCATTGTAATAACATGCCCTGTATGTTAATATTTTTCTATGTTTAAGAAAGATAAAGATATTTTAAAGGCTATTGTAAAAGAATTTTCTGCTGACAAAAGGATTGTGAGGGTCATAATTTATGGTTCAAGGGTTCGTGGAGACTATAAAGGCACTTCTGATCTGGATATGCTTGTTCTGGTTGATAAGAAGGACAGGGACATAAAGGATAAAATTCTCAGCATTGTTTATTCTTATGAACTTCAGACAGACACTTCTTTCGCTATTACAATTTTCTCCATTGAAGAAATGAAATTCAATGAAAGACTTGGCAGCCCTTTCATTGAAAGTATAAAAAAAGAAGGGATAACCATTTATGACATTGAACGTAGAGGAGAAGAAATCGCTTTCGAGCTATCGTCTCGATAGGGCTGACAGATTGCTTGAAGATGCAAGTCTTCTTTTAAAAGAAAAGAGGTGGGAGTCTTCTGTAAACAGAAGCTATTATGCTGCCCTGAGTGCGGCAAAAGCAGCGCTTATACTATTTGGCATTGACCCGAAAAGTCATGAAGGTGTAAAGACAATGGTAAATAAAAAACTGGTTTTAGACGGACTTATGCCAAGGGAGTATGGGAAGTGGTTCAGGAGTCTGCTGCTTGAACGCGAAGATGCAGATTATGCAGACTATGTAACAATTGATTCAACAGATGCTGAGGAAGCCTTCAAGAATGCCTCGAATTTTATAGAAAAAATAAAGAACATTATCAATATGCTTATTCAACAACTGTAGATTAAAAATCTGGATCATCTCCAAATTAGTTGATAAAGTCATAAGGATTCAAGGGGTCGAGGATTCCAGTGAAATGCTTAAGAATTATAAGGACTTAAAAGTCTGGCAGAAATCCTATCAGGTATGTCTGGATATTTATAAAATAACAAAGGGTTTCCCTAAAGAAGAAAGATATAGCTTAATATCCCAGATAAGGAGGGCTGCTATATCTGTGCCAAGCAATATAGCTGAAGGATATGGGAGGAAGACAACACCTGAATATCTTCGTTCTTTATATGTAGCTTATGGTTCAAACTGTGAATTAGAGACTCAGGTATTATTATCTGGAGACTTAGGGTATATTAAGAATGAGAGATTAAAGAAGATTCAATCAGATATAGCAGAGGTGGAAAGGATGCTAAAGGGCTTAATAAAATCATTAGAAAACAAACACTTGAACCCTTGAATCCTCGAATCCTTGAACCCTTTCTACCAATTAATTGGGAGAAGAACCAAAAATCATAACGCCCCTTTCTCCCCTCTTATCTTAAGAGGGGATATCCCTATAGAAACCGAAAAAAAGATTATAACTTTACTTGCTCAAACAAAAGAGATGGATTGAAATAAAGCCTATCGAACTTTTCTAACAACTCATATTGCTGTTGCCAGAATGCACACAATGTGTTAATCTATAAATAAATGAAACTTATCAATTGGGACACAGAAAAGATTCTGAAACTTAAAGAATCGAGAGGCATTTGTTTCGAGGATATTGTTTTTTATATTGAGAGAGGCGAGATCTTGGATGACTATCTACATCCAAATCAGAAAAGTTATCCGAAACAGCGTATAATGGTAATCGGGATAAATAATTATGCATACCTTGTTCCTTATGTTGAGGATTCGGAAGAAATATTCCTAAAAACCATTATTCCAAGCAGAAAGGCAACAAACATTTATTTTGGAGGAGAAAAATGAAAGCTAAATTAACAAAAGAAGAACAAGAAATATTGAACAGGTTTGAAAAAGGTGAATGGGTACCTGTTAAAAACCTTTCAAAAAGAAAAGTTGAACTTATGAGGTATGCAAGAAACACTTTAAAGAAAGACAAAAGATTAAACATAAGAATTTCCGAAAGAGACCTGACTGAATTGCAGAAAAAGGCAATAAGCGAGGGATTGCCTTATCAGACTTATGTTTCCAGTATAATTCATAAATTTGTAAGTGGGAAACTGGTAGAGGTAAAAAATTAAGCTGCTAACAAATTGTAATTTTGAAAATGCAATAAAATATTTTGAAGAGGCATTGAAAATTACAAAGAGTCAGGCAATAGGCAACAGGCAACAGGCAGTAGTTGCAGGTTATAGGTCAGTGGTTATGGGTTATGGGGAGATGTTGATGAGTTTAAAGAAGTATGCAAAGGCTAAGGAGTTGTTTGATGAATATTTGAAGGCAAATCCTGAAGATTCAGAAGT